>CAXFJI010000114.1:0-7692 GCA_964003275.1 uncultured Planctomycetaceae bacterium | reverse complement strand
GCCAAAACTCCGAGATTTTCAAAAACTCGAACCCGTACAGCGAAGTCACAAGGTTCAAAAAGGACATTGGAGAAGGGCGCATTCCTTTACGCTCGCTGGAAGCACCATTGCCGTATTGGCCTTTGTTTCAGCATTCTGGTTGACCAGTCAACCCGTCACATTGGATCCAGAAGTGGTTCGAAACCATGTCATGTCGAATTACAGTGATCAGGATATTCTCAAAGCCTGGAAAACCCTATCTCGGTCTGGTGTTGCCCGACAACCTTTTCCTCATGAGAAGTATATCCAGCAGCAGTATTATTATTGGATGGGAGTATCGCGTGGTCTTTCGGTTTTTGGTGCCATTGGAATGTGTATTGCCATTGCAGGTATAGGAATGTTGGTCAAAGACCGCATCAACAAGGAATGAAAGCAGCCTTTATAAAAAGAACGGGTAGCCCAGACACCATTGTTGTAGGTGACCTTTCTCCCCCATGTCTTGGTCCACGGGATGTATTGATTCGAGTCAAAAAATGTTCCGTCAACCCAATCGATACCTATGTGCGGGCAGGCTTAGTAGCCATGCCATTAACATTTCCATTTGTTGTTGGAAGTGATTTCGCAGGCGACATTTTGGCTACTGGATGCGATGTTGACGGATTCAGGCCAGGCATGAAAGTGTGGGGTTCAAATCAAGGTTTACTCGGGCGTCCTGGTTGCTTTGCAGAAAACATTGCAGTGCACGAGCGATGGGTCTACCCGAAGCCAGAAGGTGTAAGTTATGAGACAGCGTCCGCAGCGGCTTTGGTCTCGATGACAGCCTGTCTTGGACTTCTACATCATGCATGTATTGCTGAAGGAGAGACAATTTTTGTGAATGGTGGCTCCGGGGCAGTCGGTATCGCAGTTGTTCAAATTGCAAAAGCATTAGGTGCCAGAGTAATTGCATCCGCCGGAACGCCCAAAAAGCGAAAAATGGTAGAGGATTACGGTGCAGATGTTGTTGTGGATTACCATGACCCAGCTCAGGTTCTGAAGTCGGTCCGCCAGTTCGCTCCCCATGGAGTTGATGTTTTCTGGGAAACCTCACGGGAGCCAGACTTCCATATGGCTATTTCCATAATTTGTGAGCGTGGGCGGATAGTGTTGATGGCAGGTCGAGATGCACAGCCATCATTTCCAGTTGGACCTTTTTATGTGAAGCAGTGTCAAGTGCATGGGTTTGTGATGTTCAAATCTTCAAGTGAAGAGCAATTGGCTGCGGCACTTAATATTAATAGATGGTTATCCTCAGGTGCCTTGAGGATGCCAGTTGATCGTGTGCTGCCACTTAGCAGTACCGCGGAGGCTCATCGGCTTCAAGAAGCTAGTACGGTGCACCAGAGCCAACAGTTGCACGGAAAAATAATTATTGATTGCGATTGAATCAGCGACCAAAAGACCATGGCCATCGAGCAGATTTTGTAGATGGTGTTGGCTGGTTGTTGTCTTCAGCAGTCGGTTTTTGAGTTGCTACTGACTGCTGCTGATTTGAGACACTTCGCTCTTGACGAATTTTTTGCAATTCTTCTTCTACTGCACCCACAGTAGCACGAATATTAGGAAACATACCACTGAATACAGAGGGTTTTTTCTGTAGTTCTTTGTTAGGGTATGTTTCAAGCGTCGGTGCCTGACTGACCCGAGCAACTGATGTAGAACGAGTGCCCTGTTGTCTTGAAGGCATTTGGGAAGATTTTTGTAACGACGACGTTTTCTGTTGACGAGTGTCTGACGACGTTATTTGAGTTTGAGCCGATGGTGATGCCGTCGCCTTTGTCGCTTCTGTCAAAGACGGACTTGGCTTCTGTGCAGCAGGAGTAGTCGCTGTCTGTGTTTGTGAAATTGTTGCGGCATCGTTCTGAGCTGCCATCTGTTGGTCAACGGGCTGAGGGTTTCGACTTTGGGGTACCTCAGAGGTAAAAGACCTTTCGGCTTGAATGGCGATGCTTTCTGGTACCACGAGATATCGTTTAGGAGATGGCGTGGTGGGTTGCGTTGACGTAGGTCCGGATGGTTCCTCAGGTGATTGTTCCATTTCCGGATTAGCATTGTCAGCGAGCGTCAACTCAGCCATTTCAGGCATTGAGGGCGTTGCAATCACGGGTTCAGGATCCGAGGTATTGAGAAGAGCTTCCGTTGGTACGCTTTCTTCCTGGTTGCTAGCAATGCCTTGGCTGTTAGGAGTAGAGATACCCGCTGGTTCTGGATCCACTTTGTGTGCAACAGGGTCTGGCTGTTCAATAAGTGGGCTATCTGATGTGATTGAATCAGAAGAGACTTCTGTTAGCGATGAATCATCTATCACATTCGACTCTGATGTTTCTTGGTGCTCAATACCCACGGTTTGATTTATGTTCGAAGCCAGTGGTGGAGTATTTTGTTTCTCACTAACGTCTGTTGACGGAATAGATGAGTTAGCTACCCAAAGATTGGTATCTGTGTGGGTTGCTGAAGCAGGCTGAAAAACTGGTGCCTCATATGTCTCGAGCGGCATGTTTTTCTCATCTGATTGAGCAACAGCGGCACCTTCTACAAGCTGTCCAGAAAGAAGGGGTTGCCCTTCTCGTATTGGATGTTTCATCAACATGCCATCAAAGCGATCTTTTGCACGAAGCGCAGTGCTTGGCATCATGGCCTTCGGCCATTCCTGTAAGGCAACATCAAACACCGTGACTGGCGATCCTTGGGATAAATCGCGCAATGCAACAAAAATTGGTTCACATTCAACCTGAGGCTTCGCCTGGGCAAGATGAACATCAAGAGTTCGATTAATACCGACAGCAGCAACTGCTCCGGCAGCAAACGCTGCAGCAAATACAGTTATTGCTCGCGGACGTTGAGACTCAGAAGGGTTTTTTTTCGACATAGCAGACTCCGGATCAATGCCGGTGTATTCGGCACATTTAGCCATCGCAGACGATACCAATCGGAGTCGGCATGACCGTCTTGCCAAAACTTCGTAGTTTGACATTCATCGGATCCTGTTTTTGATGACATCTGCCTTTTCAGTTCCGTTTTCCTTAGCAAAGATTGCTAACGAAAGCCTGAAAATTAAAAATGGGTCAAAACAACAAAGTTTGACTCCATAACGGCTTTTATTCATTCTTTGTGAAGAATGGATCAGATACGCGTTTCAGAGGTCGTATCGCGATCAGTCGTACGCCGGCACTGCTTATATCATCACGAAAAAAAACATCACCGACGGTTGAGGACTCATCACCGCTACAACTCATTAAGAGCATTGATTCTGGTGACAGAGTTGTTTCAAACGTTAAGTGATCTAAATCATGTTGTTTTTGGCCAGCCTCAAGCCGGAACACTCCTTCATCGCCAACCCATTTTCGTTCTGTTGGTCCGTGTTTGATGATCGGGCAAACTTGTATCCGTACCTTTCCGTTTGCAGCTGGCCATGCACGTAGGACAAAGTTTGCACATGCATCTAAATATGTTGCGCCTTTTACTGCCCCATCAATCTTCTCTAGGAGTATGAGTTCCTCGTTACCGCTAGAGGATACAACCTCATTTTCACGTCCTGGAAGAAGTCGAAGTGTTCGTCGTACAACAGGGGGAACTTCGACGAGAGCTTGTGTTGTTACCATGTCCAAGGCAGGGTCAAACGGTGGAATAAATCGTTTCATCAAGTCTGGTGGAAGAGCTGCTGAGATAACACCTGCTCGCAAGCCATTGGCTTGTAGCCTTTGCCGTATATCGCCATGAATGATTTGTTCATCTGTAAAGTCCCACAATGTCGAGGTCATTTGGGAATCATGTTCACCAAATCGAACAAAAATAAGTTCAAATGGAATTGTTTTTGGTTCTGGTTTCGTATCTGAAGTATTTTTGGAAAGAGTGAGTTCTGGCTCGGAAAGCAAGTCGTGAGACAAAATGGCAGTTCGGCAGCCAGCGATGAGTACTGGGAGTAGACCCAATAAGAATATAAATCTGATTAATCGTCGCGAACCAAGTTGTATGTTTGCACAATACGTTTGGAGCATGACAGAAACCACTGTTACGAAAATGGAAAAAGCCTTCGGAGGGTAGATAGGCTCATTGGATCTGTCAATGTCGTGACAGGGCATTTATGCCATTGCTTTCACGGCATTCTTGAAGAGTGCAAGTCCGGCTCCAGCAGCAGTGGGATCGATTCTGCCTATCCATGCTGGATGTTGTGTGACGTCGATAAACCGTTCTGGATGCGGCATAAGGCCAAGAATTCGACCGGTCTCATCGCAGGCACCAGCGACATCACCCATAGAGCCATTTGGATTTGTTGAAGCTCCAGTAGAATCAATCGCATAGCGCAGAACCAATTGTCCAGATGCCTCAAGTGCTTGTAGATCATTTTGGGTATTCGTTACAAATCGTCCTTCGGCATGAGCGATAGGAAACTCACAGTTCTTAATGCCCTCGAGAAAAACACATTTGTTTGGGGCGGACTTTAATTGAACCCACTGATCAACAAAATGTCCACATGTGTTGTGAGCTAAGGTTGCCTGACCATTGAGTAATAAACCCGTTTGTAGCAATACTTGAAAGCCGTTGCAGATTCCAAGAATCAACCCACCCTTGTCACGAAACTTTTGTAGAGTGTCTCCAAGCCGAAGCTTCAGTTCAATGGCGAGGATACGGCCGCTGGCTATATCATCACCATAGGAAAAGCCCCCTGGGATACAGAATATCTGAAAGTCATTGGCTAATTCGGGCTTTTCTGTCAAAGCACGAATATGAACACGCCGAGTGATTGCACCGGCCTGTTCAAATGCATAAGCAGTTTCAAAGTCACAGTTTGTTCCGGGAGCACGAAGAATGAGAGCACGAGGAGCGAGCATGTGAGATAGTATTCAATGAGGAAGTTAAGTGGAGTGTTGTCGCCAGGCTTGGGATAGGGTGTCAACAGACACATGAGTATCTTGACCGACGATGTCATGTATTTCGAGAAGTGGTTTATCTAGCACTTCACCAATCCATGCCCATGTGAGTTTACCGACTATGGATTCAAATCGCTTAGTGCATGACGTAGGCACTTCACAAATGAATCTCCCTGGAGTTTCACTAAAAGCATGTATGAGGTCACACGTTTGGCTTTCCGTGGTTATTTCGGAGGGGATGGCTTTGAGATCAATACGAAGGCCTGTCTTACCCCCAATCGCCATTTCTGCGACAGCAGCTAAGAGTCCACCATCAGAGATATCATGACACGACGCAATACAATGGGATCGGATTGCCATGGCTACGGCGGACCATGTTGCTTGACAGCTCTCTACATTGATCTGAGGAGAACTTCCTTGAGTGAGCCCACAGAGCAATTCAAGTTGTGAGCCAGCGAGTTCATCACGTGTCATTCCAATAATTGCAATACGGTTTCCAGCTGTTTTAAGGTCAGGTGACATTGTGGATCGGATATCATCAACCTGCCCTAATGCTGTTGTAAGAAGCGTAGGAGGAATAGAAAGTTCATGATGCTGTCCATCTTCATCAGTAAATGAAAAGACGTTGTTCAGACTGTCTTTACCGCTCACGAATGGTGTGTTGAAGGCTACTGCCATGTCATGGCACGCACGACAAGCCTCGACAAGCGTGCCAAGAGATGACTCGCGTCGAGTGTCGCCCCAACAAAAGTTATCAAGGAGTGCTATTTTGTTTGGATCAGCACCAGCAGCAATAACATTAGATATTGCCTCAACAATACCACCTGCTGCCATCTGGTAAGGATCCACTGGACCAAGTCGATGCCTGAGGCCTACTCCAAGCACAATCCCCCGATCCCGTCCAAGAACTCCACGAATAACAGTGCCGTCTGCTGGACCATCACCCGGTCCAAGCAGAGGCTTCAGGACGCTACATCCTTGTACTTCGTGGTCGTATTGACGAATAATCCATTCTTTACTCGCAACATCGGGGGCAGATAATATTCCGAGCAAGCATGGAATGACGTCAGGAAGTGAATCAGGCCACTCGGTTTTGATGCGTTGGGGAGGAGAATAGCGAGAAATCAAACGGCGCTTCGGTCTGCCGTCATGAAGAAAATGGCAGTCGAGGTTGCCGGCTATTTGCTCATGCCATTTGAGTACCAGTTTTCTTTGACCTGTAAAGGTGCCGATAACCGTGGCTTCAACACCTTCGGATTGCGCTAGGGCGGACATTTTTTCCCAGTTGTGCTCTGGGACTGCAAGAACCATCCGTTCCTGTGCTTCAGAAATCCAGACTTCGGTCGCTGAAAGACCATCATATTTCAACGGAACCCGGTCAAGCGAAATCTCAGCACCAAGTTCTGCACCCATCTCACCGACAGCGCTGGAAAGTCCTCCAGCCCCACAATCAGTAATGGCATTAAAGAGACGGTGCTCCGCTGCAGTCAGCACAAAGTCACATAGTTGTTTTTCATTAATGGCATGACCAATCTGAACCGACCCTCCGGATTCAGTTTCACTCGAACTCGAGAGTTCAATGCTTGAGAATGTCGCACCATGAATACCATCTCGGCCCGTTCTTCCTCCTGCAACGACAACAAGATCACCCGGTTTGACACAGCCATCGGCTGTGTTGCGAGGCATGACACCAACCGTTCCACAAAATACGAGTGGGTTGCACGTATACCCTGAATCATAAAAAACACCGCCAGCAATGGTTGGAATGCCCATTCGGTTTCCATAGTCACGGACACCGGCGACAACGCCTTCAAGAAGTCGTTGTGGATGAATTACTCCAGGAGGTATCTCTGATGCGGAGTCGTCTAAAGGACCAACACAAAACACATCAAGATTGGCAACAGGTTTTGCCGCTAAGCCCGTTCCGAGGACATCACGGATAACACCTCCAAGGCCGGTTGCAGCACCACCGTAAGGCTCGATAGCAGAGGGATGGTTATGTGTTTCAACTTTGACACAGATGTCATGATCACCATCAAATCGAACAACTCCTGAGTTGTCCCGAAAGACGCTCACGCACCAGTCTTTTGGCCCGAGACTATTTCGGATTTTTTGCGTTGCTGCAAACACTGTTTCCTTCAGTAAGTTGTCATACTTTGTTATGCCATCTGGACGAATGTGGTCGACAGGACTTCCAAGCGTTTTATGACAACAGTGCTCGCTCCATGTCTGAGCAATTGTCTCAAGTTCTATCTCAAATGGCTCGCGGCCAAGATTTTGGAAGTGCTCACGTACAGCTCGGAGTTCACTTGCTGTGAGTGCAAGGCAACACTCACTACTCAGTTTTTCTAAGTCAGTATCATTCAAGCCATTGAGACAAATGGTTTGCTGGGAAAAAGTCCAAGATCTACCCCTAGCAAGTGAGTCGAGTGACAATGGCCCAATGACAACATCATGTATGGCTTCGCTCGCAAGAAGTTTCCATGCCAGTCGCTTTGCATCGCATGCATCAAGGTCTGGGATCCAAAACTTCTTAATGCTTCGAACTGCCTTTGGATGTAGATCCAATAAAGTGAGAGACTCACACGCAGACTGAGCGGCAGGATCCGTGACTCCTGTGCGTGGGAGAATATGAACAACCGTAGGAAGGTTATTCGGTCCCTTGAGCAGCGAGGCATCTCCTACTTTGGCTATCCGATATGATTCAGTAATAGGATCAGTGAGAAGAGTGGTAGCCAGTTTTTCAATATCTTTTTGCGAAAATGCACCTTCAATGAGCCAGCCAGTAGCTGAGGAGGCGTGG
>CAXFJI010000113.1:0-7698 GCA_964003275.1 uncultured Planctomycetaceae bacterium | reverse complement strand
CGCTTGGGGCGAGTGGGGGTATTGAGTTGGTTGTGTGTGCGTTGACAACAGGGCGCGGTGCGATATCCCCCACAATCAACCTTGATTCACCCGATCCAGAGTGTGATCTGGATTACACTCCCAAGACGGCTCGTGAATCTCGTGTGGATGTAGCGATGAGTAACAGTTTTGGATTTGGTGGGCATAACGCCAGTTTGGTGCTGCGGTCAATGCGATAGGGAGTTCAAGCACAATCGCAGAGTTTCTCAGGTTGGCTGAATTGTGTTCCAGAATCAGTTTGGTCGTGGTTCCTTGGCAATTTCCTTTTCACAATACAGAGTTCAAAAAAGTGTTTTTTGCGGACGTCAAAAGGAAAACGATGATTGCAATTGCGGAGCCATGGCCCTGTTTGGGAAAATTGCACGTGGAGATAAGAGATCATTTTTTCTTGGGAGTATGCAGGAAACGTAAATGAGTCAGCCAGCTGTGCGCCGAGTTGTTGTTACTGGAATGGGAGTCGTATCGCCCTTAGGGCTTACGCTGGATGATCTATGGGGTGGCTTAATTGAAGGGAAAAGTGCAGTCGTTCCCATTGAATCGTTTCCTTGTGCTGGTATTCCGCTTAAGCATGCCGCAGAGGCGCGATGCTTTTCCGGGCATATCAAAGATTTTGGAGAACTGCCCGGAGATTCGAAGAAGGCGATTCGCAAGGGGCTGAAGGTGATGTGCCGTGAAAGCCAGATGGCGGTCGCGGCTGCTCAGCGAGCACTTCACAATAGTGAGTGCTCACTGACGGCAGATGAACGAGATCGCTTTGGTTGTGTTTTTGGCTCGGATTATATGATTACATTGCCAGAGGATTTTACCGCAAGTGTTGCCGCCTGCCGCAATGCGACAGGAGACTTTGCGTTTGAAGAGTGGGCTGAGAGCGGTCTGCCGCTTCTCAATCCGCTTTGGTTGCTCAAGTATCTTCCGAATATGCCGGCGTCTCACATCGCGATCTACAATGATCTGCGTGGTCCGAGTAATTCTATTACAGGACGGGAGGCGAGTGGTCATCTTGCTGTCGGGGAAGCGGTGATGACGATTCAGCGAGGATCTGCTGACATGATGTTAGCAGGATCAACGGGCACACGTATTCATCCAATGAAAACAGTTCATGCAATCCAAAATGAGCAGGTCATGCTTGAAGGATCGAATCCGTCTGCATGGAGTCGTCCGTTTGATCAGTCACGAAATGGTATGGTGCTCGGTGAAGGCGCCGCCGTTCTCGTACTCGAAGAGTTAGACCATGCTCGTGATCGTGGTGCCTTTATCCATGGAGAGATTATTGGTCATTCATCTCGATTTGCAGCCGCTCGGCGGTGTATTGGAAAAAGGAGAGATGCATTTCATTTAGTGCTTGAAAATGCGATGAGGGATTCGGGGCTTTCGTCCAATCAGGTTGGACATATTCATGCGCAGGGACTGAGTACTGTCGTAGGCGATCGTGATGAGGCAGAAGCACTGCAGGACGTTTTTGCGGATGCACTCCCCAATATTCCTGTTGTTGCGGCAAAAAGCCATTTTGGGAATCTCGGAGCAGGAAGTGGGCTTGTTGAGTGCGTTGCGAGTATGTTGGCAATGCAGCGGAAAGAATTGTTCCCTCTTCTCAATTTCCAAACATCCTCGCCTGACTGTCCGGTCAGGGCCGCTCAGCGAGGTGATTCTCCAGGCGATACCTTCATTTCTTCCGCGGTAACGCCACAGGGCCAAGCGGCTTCAGTGGTTCTTCGTGCGTGGAAGGATCAATAAGCTGTTTTTGAGCCAAATAAGTCGCTTTTCTGCGAGTTCTCGAGTCCCGTGCTCCTTGACAGTCCCCAATGATCGCCGTAGTCTTCCCATTGCGTTGAATGATGAAGGCAGAGTCTGCTGGTTCGCGGATATTGTTCCAAACATCCTGGTTTTCTGGGTGTTTTGACACCCAATAAGGTATTGGCGTTCCCTGTTTTGGCACTGCCATTCCTCAGGATGCGGTTCACGTGGAGTTTCCATGTGTGGTCTGATGTCGGAAACCGGTTGTCGAAAATCTCATGAAGCCAGACGAAATCCTTCGCATTGTCGATGCTATTCATCGCGATAAGAATATTGACAAGGAGATCGTTTTTCAGGCGATCGAGTCGGCCCTTGTGACGGCCCTGACACGGCAATACGGTGAGGGAACCGAAATCACCATCGAGATTGACCGCAAAGATGGTCGTCTCAGTGGTTTTCATAATGGTGTTGAGATTGACACCCAAGAGTTAGCTGGGCGTATTGGTGCTCAGACGGCCAAGCAGGTGATCATCCAAAAAATCCGAGAAGCTGAACGTGATTCAATTCACGATGAGTTTGAAGAACAAATCGGTCAGATGGTTTCCGGTGTCATCACTCGAAGTGAAGGTGCTGCTGCAACGGTGTCTCTTGGTGGCA
This sequence comes from uncultured Planctomycetaceae bacterium, assembly GCA_964003275.1. Taxonomy (GTDB): domain Bacteria; phylum Planctomycetota; class Planctomycetia; order Pirellulales; family UBA1268; genus CACORA01. The sequence goes on along the minus strand of CAXFJI010000113.1, from coordinate 5,268 downwards.
CTGAAGCAATTCTTCCAAGAAGTGAGCAAATACCTGGAGAGTCATTTCATACGAACGAAAGAATTCGGGCATCGATTTTTGAAGTCCGAAAAGTTGGAAGCCGGGTCAAAATTATCCTGTCGCGTATCCGTCCTCAACTTGTACAGCGTCTCTTTGAGCAAGAGATTCCTGAAATTGCTGATGGTGTGATTGAAATTCGTGCTATTTCTCGTGAGCCTGGCTATCGAAGCAAGGTTGCAGTGATTAGCTCCGACAATCGCATTGATTGTGTGGGTGCGTGTGTTGGTGTTCGGGGGAATCGAATCAAGAATATTGTTGAGGAGCTTGGTGGAGAGCGAATTGACATCGTGAGGTGGAGCGACGATCTTCAGGTGTTGGTTCCAAATGCGCTTCAGCCAGCCGAAATAGACGAAGTTATTCTCTGTCAAATGCTTGGTCGTGGTATTGTGCTTGTTCGGGAAGATCAACTTTCTCTTGCAATTGGTCGTCGTGGTCAAAATGTTCGTCTGGCGAGTAAACTTTGTGGCTGGGATATGGAGATCATGACTCGCGAAGAGTTGGACCAGCAGATTGAGAGAGCGATTGTCGGATTCTCTTCTATTGAAGGATTGGATGAGTCGGTTGCAGAGCGACTGGTCGGTGAGGGCTTCCTTTCATACGACGATCTTTCTGTAATAGAACCCGATGATCTTATGGAAATGGGTGAGTTGTCGGCAGAGGTAGTTGAATCCATTGTCAATCAGGCAGAAGAGCGAGCGACTCTGGCAGAGGTAGCAGCTGCCGATGAGCGTCGAAAACAGCGTGAGCTTGAAAAGACGGCAAGTCCTGCTGATGACGGTGACGGTGAAGCAGTCACAAGTCAGGTGCCGGACTCAGAGGATCCGGTAAGTCGTGATGAGAGCTCTCATGCAGAAAGTGTCGGGGCGGATGGTTCGGAAGCGTCTGGCGGCGAAACGTCGTGATGAAACAGCAATTGAACGATGAGGTGTGGTTCGGTTTCAGGAGAAAGTCTCAGCAGATAGACGAGAGTCATCAGTTCGGTGTGGTTTGGAGAAGTTGGCGTGGCGGTACGAATTTATACATTAGCGAAAGAACTGAAGATCGACAGCAAAGAGCTTGTCGAGCTGTGTACCCGTGCAGGCTTGCAAAACAAGGGGTCAGCCCTCGCCAGCATGTCCGATCAGGAAGTCTCCAAGCTTAAGGAATTTATTGCGAATAAGGGGCAGCCTGGTCGACCAACGCCCGCGAAGCCTGCTGCCAAGAAGCCTACCAAGCCATCCTCTTCGGAGGCTCTTCGGAGAGAAGACTACATTGCCCCGGCAGGGAATGTCGTTCGTGGTAGTCCGTCAGGTAGCTCGGCTCAAAAGGCAAATGCGAAGAAGTCCGCTGAAGCCCCAAAAGCTCCAGCGAAGTCCACGCAAGACACGGTGTCCAAGTCGGTTGAGGCATCTCCTCCATCTGCGTCGACAGATGCCACGCCGAAACCGCCTGAAGGTGATGTCGAAGCGTCACAATCCAAGTCTGATGCACACGCTGGAGATTCTGGTGCTTCCCCGCTGGGAGGTTCCGTTAGCCGGAGGCCGGGTGGTCGATCGTCGGGTAAACCTGCCCCTCGTCCAACGTTCAAACTTGCTCCTCTCCCGGCTGCATCGAGAACTCCAGTCAAACGCTCTTCAAAGGAACCTGTTGCTCAGAAACCGGATGTCAAGCTTCCGATGGATGCTATCCGAAGTGCAAAAGCTGGGGGAACAAAACCCTTGGCAGACCATATGCGAAAGCACGAGCAGCGTCCTAGTGGTGGGCGCGGGCCGCTCAGTGGGCTTACACGTGGCAGTGGTTCAGGTGGTGGAATGCCCCCTCCCCCGGTGGACCCTGGTGCTCGTCCGAGGAGGTCTTCAAAAGGTCACGGTGGTGGCAAGTCTGATGATCTCCTTGGTGGGAGGGAGTTGCGGCAATTAAATCGAAAGCGAGTGAATGAGCCGAGACTCGGTGATGACGACGACCGTCGAATGCGTCGTCGTCGGCCTCGTCAGCGGAGAGGGCCTGCGGTTTCAACGGCAGCTCCCCGTAAGACGAATGCCTCTATTCAAGTGCCATGCACGGTTCGTGCTTTCTCTGAGGCCATAGGCCTTGCTGCGAGTGAGGTCCTTCGCAAGCTGCTTGAGTTTGGAATGGAGCAGGTTCCGAATATGAGCTCGGCACTCGATAGGGATACTGTTGAGTTGCTTGCATCTGAGTTGGGTGTCAACCTTGATATCAAAACGCCAGAAGATCTTGAAAAAGAATTACTTGCTGGTTTTGATGCGGTAGACGAAGATCCTTCTCTGCGGACGCCTCGTGCTCCAGTTGTGACATTTCTGGGCCATGTTGATCATGGTAAAACATCACTTCTAGATAAAATCCTAAAGAGTGATGTAGCGGACCGTGAGCGTGGTGGAATTACGCAGCACATTCGCGCGTATTCTGTTGATCATAATGGTAAATCCGTAACTTTTGTTGATACTCCTGGTCACGAAGCGTTTACGCAAATGAGGGCGCGTGGAGCAAACGTGACGGATTGTGCTGTTTTGGTGGTTGCTGCTGACGATGGCATCATGCCACAGACAGAGGAAGCCATCAGTCATGCTCGGGCTGCTGGTGTGCCAATCGTTGTTTGTATCAACAAGATCGATTTACCTGGAGCGAATGTAGATCGAATCTATCAACAGTTGGCCTCCAGTGAGTTGTTGCCGACTGAGTGGGGTGGTGATACAGAAGTCGTAAAGACAAGCGCACTGACGGGTGAAGGAATTGATGACTTGCTCGACACACTTCTGACGATAGCAGAACTTCATGACTTGCGAGCCAATGCAAACCGAACGGCTGCAGGGGTTTGCCTTGATGCCTCAGTGCATGAAGGTCGTGGTGTTGTCGCAACGTTTCTTGTCCAAAAGGGTACGCTGAAGGTTGGTGATGCCATTGTGTGTGGGGAGGCAGCAGGTCATGTGAAGGCCATGCAGGATACATTGACGCGTCGCAAGATCAGTGAAGCTCCTCCATCTCACCCAGTAGCTCTCAGTGGGCTGGATATTGCTCCCAATGCAGGGGAGCGATTTCAGGTGGTTGATTCCATAGCGCTGGCAAGAGAAGTAGCTGTCAAGCGAAGCGATATTCGGCGTCACTCGGCCTTAGTAAGTACGCCTGTTCATGTCACCTTTGAAAATCTACTTGACCGTCTTGGGGAAGAAAAAGCTCCCACGTTGAATTTGATTATTCGTGCTGATGTTCGTGGATCAATAGAAGCAATTTTGAAAGAACTGGAAAAACTTGACCACCCTGAAGTAAAGATTCGTGTTCTTCAGGCGACAGTAGGAGGAATCACTGAGGCGGATGTTCAGTTGGCCGATGCCTCTGATGCGGTCATTATTGGTTTCAATGTTGTTCCAGATGAGCGCGCTCGTTCCTTGGCAGAGGATCGTGGTGTTCAGGTGAGGCGTTATGAAATCATTTATCAAGTTACGGATGAACTTCGAAATGCTCTTGAGGGCATGTTGGCTCCAGAAAAACGAGAATCAGAATTAGGACGCGCCCTGGTGCAACGTACATTTGCAATCAGCCGTCTTGGAGTGATTGCAGGTTGCCGAGTCATTGCTGGTATCATTGCTCGGAATGCGCGACTTCGAGTGATTCGTGATAGTCGAATTCTGGGAGATTATCCGGTTGATTCATTAAAGCGTGAAAAAGACGACGCCCGCGAGGTGCGTGATGGATTGGAATGTGGTATCAAGATCGCTGGCTTCAATGATGTGAAGGAGGGCGACATCCTCGAGTGTTACCGAATCGAGGAAGTCGCGCGTACGCTCTCGTGAGTTCACGAAGACTGCTCAAGGCTGCTGAAGCGGTACGGGAGGTGGTCAGTATGGCCATTCTCACGCAGGTTCGAGATCCGCGAGTCAAGGATGTCACAGTCACTCGTGTTGAGGTGGCCCCAGATATGAGGTCGGCCGTTGTGTATGTATCAATCATGGGAAGTGATACCAAACAGCAACTGGCCCTTCGTGGACTTACCAATTCATCTGGTTTTTTGCAGTCACAAATAGCGGATCGTATTCAGACGCGATATACGCCGCGACTTTCATTCAAACTTGATGGCGGTATAAAACGATCTCTTGAGATTGCCCAAGTCCTCAATGAAGTACTCCCACAACAAGCGTCCAAGCTCACAGAAACCTCTCAGGAAGACGAATGACACCATCGAAGAAAAAAGCATCCTCTAAACAACAGCCAAATCGGCAGCAACTTCTGACCAAACTTCAAAAGGCAATCAAGTCTCAATACAAGTACATCCCAGCCAATACAAGGCGTTCAGTTATTGAGCAAGCGCTTTTTGCCTGTTGCTTGGAGAATGCTCATTATGATGTGGCGGAGAAGGCCTATGAAACGCTGATGGAGAGTTATTTTGATCTTAATGAAGTTCGCGTGACAACGGTTGCTGAATTAGCAGAATCACTGCCGGGTCTCCCTGCCCCCAAGCATGCGGCCCTATCTCTTCGTCGTGTACTGCAGGGCGTATTCGAGTCGACATATACGTTTTCACTTGACCATGCCAAGAAACATTCTCTTTCGCATGGAGTAAAAACTCTTCAAAATCTGTACGGTATTCCACCTTTTGTGGTCTCTTTTATTACGTCTACAACTTTAGGTGGTCATTCAATCGCACTTGATCGAGGTGCTCTTGGGGCTCTGTATTTATGTGGAATTATTTCTCGTGAAGAATATGATGCCGGTGTTGTGACGGGCTTGGAACGCATCATCCCAAAGAAATCAGGGCTAGAGTTTAATTCGCTGATTCATCAGTTTGGAGCAGATTGTATTTCCTCTTTGCACGGAGCAGGTGTCAAAAAAGTTGTGCAGTCAGTAAATCCGGTTGCTGTTAAGGAGCGATTTCCAAAACGTGGGGCAAAACTGCCACGTCAAAATCTTCCTGCACCAACAGCACCAAAGGCAGGCCAGAAATCAGAAGAAGACAAAGCAGAGGAATTGCGACCCGCTGGCCCTCAGGCGGCAGCTCGTCCTGCAGGGAAAACACCAATGCCTCCGCCAGGCTCCGGGCCAAAGCGGACAGCAGATGGCAAGCCTATTGCTGGTGGCAAGCCAGGCCCAAAACCATTTGTTGTGAAGCCGAATATGGGCAGGCCTATTACAGTCAAGCCAGAAGCAGCCGTATCTGAGTCATCGGCTGCAAAGACAGAAAAAGGTAAAAAAGAAAGACCGAATGCAGGTTCGTCA
>CAXFJI010000112.1:0-7717 GCA_964003275.1 uncultured Planctomycetaceae bacterium | reverse complement strand
CTACTGACAAAGATTATTGAGGCCTGCACCCTCACTCGAGAGGAGGTCTACATTCTTAATGTCCTGAAGTGTCGTCCACCAGGAAATCGAACACCAAACCCTACAGAGGTCTCCCACTGCCGCTCCTTTTTTGAACAGCAGATTTCAATTATTCAGCCAGAGTTCATCTGCTGTCTTGGAGCGTCGGCAGCGCATGCCGTGTTGCAGATCGACGCGCCTATTGGGAAACTTCGTAAACGCTGGTTTACATTCGAGAACGCTCACGTCTTGTGTACCTATCATCCTTCCTATCTCTTGAGAAATCCCGCTGCAAAAAGGGACGTTTGGGATGACATGAAACTGCTTATGGCAAAGATGGGTATTCAGGTGTAGAAAATCACGGAGATCAACTTCTTAAGTTGTTTGGTTTTCCAATCTTCTCAAGTTCGTTTTTTCTGAAGGACTGGCCTCTCAATAACCGACAGAACAGATGGGTCTTTGAGGGGGAACAGCCGCTGATGAAGGTATTTCGGCTGCATGGAGAATTGTATGAACCGCCCCGCATGTTTATTGATGTCACTCGCAATGTTTGCTTTGGGCTGCACCATGGCCCCAGATCCATTTGATTATTCAGGCCCAGTTCCCAATGGCTCTGTCACGCAAAACAATTTTGCAGCCCGAAGTAATGGAATTCTTCCTCTCCACGCATCACCAAAGCCCTGGCCAATAATTGTGAAAGATGGCACGAACAATGAGAGTTCAGACGCTCCTTCAGGAGCACTGACGATTGCTTCGTATGATGTGGATGATGCCACTCCGGACACCGAAGAAGCGACGAACACTCCTGAAAAATAGCTTTTTTCAAACCCTGAAAAAACGCGAAAAAATATCACTCTGGTGACAGGGTTGAATCTGGCAGCCAATCGTTGGGTATAACGGCATCCTTGGGAACCACCGCTATACCATCTCGGACAGTAAAGTGATCACTGTCAGCCAGTTTTTCCCAACCATGGTCATTCACAATCCTTGCTCGTGTTCCTATTCGAACATTTTTATCCACAATGGCACCCTCGATAATCGTGCCATCACCAATCGCTAAGGGTTGCGAACCATTTGGATTCAGACCACCTTCATCTTCGATCTCATAAAAATCATTTCCAAGAACAACTGAATTTCGAATGATGACATTTCGTCCAATGCGACAACGAAGACCAATCACACTATTTTCGATAACAGCTCCCTCTCCCACCAAACATCCATCCGAAATGAGAGAGTTTCGAATACTTGCACCATCGATTCTTGTTGGAGGTAGAAAGCGTGCTCTGGAATAAATGGGAGCTTCCTCTCCTGCAAGTTCGAATGGAGGCTGATGACTTGCAAGATCAATATTGCATTGATAATACGAACGAATGGTTCCAATGTCCTCCCAATACCCATCAAAGGGATGCAACTGAACTTTTTTCGCTCGAATTGCCGCAGGAAATACTTCGCGACCAAAATCTCGATAATCTGTCTTTGTGAGCAGATCTAACAAGCAATCTCGATTGAAAAGATAAATACCCATGCTTGCCATCAGGCTACGGCCTCGTGAAGGGATGCCATGTCCGTCAATCCAATCTGGATGGGTTCGCACATGCTCAAGCTCGGAAGTGGTTTGTGGTTTTTCAAGAAACCCTTGAACGACACCGTTGCTATCAAACCGCATAATCCCAAGTGCCGAAGCAGCCTCATCATGCACAGGAATTCCAGCGATTGTCACATCCGCATGAGTAGATGTATGTGTGTGCAGCATATCAGCATAGTTCATTCGATAGAGTTGATCACCTGAAAGAACCAGCACATGCTTCACGTCCGATTGCTGAAGATATCGGATGTTATGGCGAACGGCATCAGCTGTGCCCTGATACCAATCCGAGCTATCAAGTGTTTGCTGAGCTGCCAGGATTTCTACATACCCACCACTAAAAGGATCAAATGTATAGGTGCGTCGTATATGCCGATGCAGACTCACAGAATTGAATTGTGTGAGTACGTAGATTCTCTTGACCCCACTATTCACACAATTTGAGAGAGGGATATCAATGATCCGATACTTACCAGCCAAAGGAACTGCTGGTTTGGAACGATCTCTGGTCAGTGGAAAGAGACGTGTCCCTTGCCCACCTCCAAGAACTAGTGCCAAAACTTGCTGAACACTCATGACAGAATCCTACACACGATCGTGGTTTCCACGCTTGACCACCACATGCTACGGCAATCAAGGGTGAAGTGGAAATGGGTGCTTGTGACACCTCGAAAAAATAACTCTCAGCCACGACGAGACACGTCATGGCCCCTCAATACCACGGATGCTTTGAAACTCTCAACCAATGCGAGCCAACAGGCGTGACAAAAGACTCAGCGTATAACAAAGTTGACCATCCTTCCGGGAACAGCCACCACTTTCACCACTGACTTTCCATGGAGCAGTTCTGCAATTTTGGGATCTGCCGCAGCAATCTCCTGCATGACTGCAGCATTGGCATCCGATGGAATCGTCACTCGTCCCCTCAATTTTCCTTGAATCTGCACTGGGATTTCAATCGATTCATCCTTCAGCCATTTCTCCTCAACCTTCGGCCACTCAGCAAGAGACACAGGAGAAGAACCACCAAGAACCTCCCACAATTCTTCCGCCAAGTGTGGTGCGAAGGGACTGAGGATCACCACAAACGGTTCAAGAATAGCTCGTGGCCGACGTTCGAGTGGCGTGACAAAATTCACAAATTCCATCATTTTTGCAATGGCCGTGTTAAATGAGAGTCCCTCAATATCGCTCGTCACCTTTTCGATCGTGCGATGTAATACTTGCAACTGCTCATCGGTGGGCACGTCATCGACGACTTGCGAGGCCAATACCATCTCCTCAGACTGCTCATCCACAATAAGTCGCCAGCACCGCTCTAGAAAACTACGAACTCCACCAACACCTGCTGTACTCCATGGCTTTGTTGCTTCGAGCGGCCCCATAAACATTTCGTAGAGTCGTAATGAATCAGCACCAAAATCTTGCACAACCTGATCCGGGTTGACGACGTTTCCCCGACTTTTTGACATCTTGTAGGCACGGCTTTCCACACGAATCTGTGGAGCATCCCGAAGAACAAAATGCTCTCCCTGTTTTTCTACATGATCCGCAGAAATCTTCATCGGAGTATCTTCGTCAGTACGCGACGACGACGACACCCAGCCTCCTTTTGCGCTCCGATACCCTGTGAACTCAACTTCACCAAGAATCATTCCCTGATTAACCAGCCTTCCGAATGGCTCTGCTTGTGAAACGTACCCGCGATCAAAAAGAACTTTGTGCCAAAAACGACTATACAGCAGATGTAGAACAGCATGTTCAGCACCTCCAACGTACAGATCGACAGGCATCCACGTTTTTTCTACCTGTGGATCCACAAAACACGTCGTGTTATGCGGATCGAGAAATCGCAGGTAATACCAACATGACCCAGCCCATTGTGGCATCGTATTCGTCTCTCGCTGATACCGTTTGCCATCTTGCTCAACAAAAAGCCAGTCCTGCGGGGAACGAGACAGTGGTGGATCAGGCGTTTTTCCCGGCTTGAAGTCGTCAAGAACAGGCAGTGGTACAGGGAGTTGATCTTCAGGAACCGGCCGAACCACACCGGTACGACAACCCTCTGAATCAAGTTCATGAAGAATCGGGAACGGCTCACCCCAAAAACGCTGACGGCTGAAAAGCCAATCACGAAGTTTGTAGTTTACCGCAGGCCGTCCCAGACCGGACGTTTCAAGATCGCCTGACACCCGTTGGATAAAGTCACTGGTTTTGAGCCCTGTATAGGGTCCTGACGCTATTGCTTGTCCGTGTCCCGTGAAGAGCGATTCGGGTCCAGAATTATTTTCCTTTGTTGGTTGAACAACCGTAATAACATCAAGTGCAAATGTCTTTGCAAATTCATTATCACGGTCATCATGGGCAGGGACTGCCATAATCGCACCAGTACCATAGGTCGCTAACACGTAATCGGCGACCCATACTGGAATCGGATTTCCAGTCAGTGGATGGATGACGTAAAACCCAGTGAACACCCCTGTTTTTTCATGGGCAAGATCCGTCCGATCAAGGTCGCTCTTCCGGGTAGCAGCTTCGCAATATGCATCAATGGCAGCTTTCTGATCCGGTGACGTGAGTTTATGAAGAAGAGGATGCTCAGGAGCAATAACCATATAGGTCACACCGTAGAGCGTATCCGGCCGCGTCGTATAGATGCGCAGGACATCATCCCCTGGCTTCAAAGGGAATCCTTCTTCTTCGCGAATCTTCTTCCACTTCTTGAATGATGTTTCTTCACAATCAAATGGAATATAGAAATCAACTTCGGCACCTGTGCTGCGACCAATCCAGTCACACTGGAGCTTCTTTATGCTTGCCGGCCAATCAACCTGATCAAGTTCACTTTCCAAACGGTCTGCATAAGATGTAATTCGCAGCATCCATTGCCGAAGTGGCATCCGCACAACTGGATGTCCTCCACGTTCACTGACTCCACCAATCACTTCTTCATTTGCCAATACTGTCCCAAGAGCCGGACACCAATTCACCGGTGCTTCAGATTGGTACGCCAGTCTGTGTTCATCCTGATAGGATGCAACGGCCACATCACCTGCAGCAGCAACCTCTGCTGGAATAGGCAACTCATCAATCGGGCGACCTTTTTTCTGCTCTGGATCAAACCATGTGTCAAAAAGCAAAAGGAAAATCCATTGTGTCCACCTGACATACTCCGGATCAGTCGTCGAAATTTCTCGATTCCAGTCATAGCTAAAACCGAGCATCTTCAATTGACGACGAAAGGTCTCAATATTGCGATAGGTACTCTCTTGAGGAGGTGTTCCAGTACGGATGGCATGCTCTTCAGCTGGTAGACCAAAGGCATCAAAACCCATAGGATGCATGACTGCTACACCACGCATGCGATTGAAGCGAGCGACGATATCCGTGGCGGTGTAGCCCTCAGGATGACCGACGTGCAGTCCATCTCCACTGGGGTAGGGAAACATGTCCAAAACATAATACTTCCCTCCTTCTGGCAGCCGAGGCGTCGCAAATGTATTGTGATCGTCCCACCACCCCTGCCACTTGGGTTCGATAATCGCAGGCTGATAACGGGGCATAATTGAATCCACTGGGAATGATGAACTTTTCAGTCACGAACCATCCGATTCTAATACGTAGGAAATACACGGCAACGCAATCGGTCCCTTCTTCGGGAGCTACGAAAACATGAAGTCTACAAACAGGAATCCTCTTGTCCTTCCACGTCGCATGATTCGGCAGCTTCGTGACGCAGGCAGACGCCTCAAGATGGCTGATTCGCTTGGAACACGCCTGAGTGGCAATGAGGTCCTGCTACGGATTCTGGCTGCTCGGCTGGTTCTGGAAAAAGTTCTGGCACCTGATGAAAAAAGAGTTGGAGTCTTACTACCTCCAACTGCCGGAGCAGCAATTGTAAATGCTGCCTTGGCTTTGTCAGGGCGAGTTGCCGTTAATCTAAATTACACAACGTCACAGTCCATTTTTGATATCTGTATCGAACGTGCTGGACTCCAGCATGTTATCTCAACGCAAACGTTTTTAGATCGGATCAATCTTGATCCGGGTCACAAACTGTTGGATGCAGGGGCGCTTCGGACGCAACTCTCAATGACACAAAAAATTGCTGCCTTCGTGCAAGCAAGACTGCTGCCCGTCTCTTTATTGGAAAAATACCTCGGTGTGGACAGACTGCAACAAAATGACATCCTCACCATTATTTTCACCTCGGGTTCAACAGGTGATCCGAAGGGTGTGGTCCTGACTGAAGAGAATGTTGGTTCCAATGTGCAAGCAATTGACCATGTACTTCATCTCTCACCTGCAGATACCGCCCTCGGGGTGTTGCCTTTTTTCCATTCCTATGGATACACCACCACACTCTGGACACCACTCACACTTGACCCTGCAGTGATTTATCACACGGATCCAAGGGATGGCAAAACAGTAGGCCGCCTGGCGCGTGACCACCACGCAACCATTCTTATGGCAACGCCTACATTTCTCAGAATCTATATTCGCCGAACACCAAGCGAGGACTTCTCCACACTCGAAGCCGTGTTTGGTGCAGCTGAAAAACTCACTCAAGATGTTTCGGATGCTTTTGAGCAGAAGTTCGGTGTACGGCCAAGTGAAGCCTATGGTGCCACAGAATTATCTCCACTTGTTGCTGTCAATGTTCCACCTTCTCGCCATGTACCAGGGCGCGCCGTCGATGCTCGTGAGGGTACTGTGGGTCTGACAATTCTTGGCTCACACGCAAGAATTACAGATCGTGAAACGGGAGAGGAATGTGCGACCGGTCAAGAGGGGCTTCTGTGGATCAGTGGGCCAAACGTTATGCAAGGGTACCTCGATCGACCTGACCTCACTGAAAAAGTAATCAAGGATGGCTGGTACTGCACGGGTGACATTGCCATGCTTGACCAAGATGGATTTATCACCATCACTGGGAGAGAAAGTCGCTTTTCCAAAGTAGCGGGAGAGATGGTGCCACATATCAACGTTGAGGAAGCACTCAATAAGGAACTTGAAGCATCTGATGGAGAACTCCTGGCGGTGGTCTCGTCTGTCCGAGATGCCACGAAAGGGGAGAAACTTGTGGTCTTTCATACATGTGAAATAGGTGACCCTCAGGCCTTGTGCCGTAGAATGGCCAGCCACGGATTTCCCAATCTGTGGATTCCGGGAGCAGATGCCTTTTGTCGCATTGATGAGATACCTGTTCTAGGGACGGGAAAGCTCGATCTCAAGCATCTTTCAAATTTGGCTCAGAAGCATTTTGGATTGGACGGACAAGGATAATCAGAAGAATGATTTCACAATCTCCCACGATGGATGTCATTCTTGGCCGCTGTGATGACATGCGTTCGGAAGTGTACGTTCGTTTTCGCGATCTGCACGAATCAAAAGAAGTGCCGGTGATCAGTGGGACACTCACTGGCCCAGAATCTTCACTCGCCATTACCCTACCCACCACTGCCACACTGTCAGATCTTGGCCCGGGCCCGGATGACACGTTGCTTGCACGGGCGGTCCTCACTGAACCAGGCTACTGGACACCTGAGCTACCGCACCAATATCACTTACGCGTCGACGTCAATGTCAGCAACACGGTGGTCGCCTCCTGCAATCGCCATGTTGGACTACGTCGGCTGGGCATTCGCTCACGGTCATTCTGGTTGGAGGGGCGACGCTGGGTTCCACGAGGCGTGCATTGCAGGCCAGATGAGATCGACCCAGACGTATTTAGGACATCGCTCACGTCAGCTGTCATTGATAAACCTCCTGAAGACGTGTGCATGATGGCGAATGAACAAGGCATTCCCATACTGGCACGCTTTGATCGTGAATCCATCATCCAGCATATTTCCCTGTTTAGTCATGTCAGTGTCATGGCGGTGATACTGCATGACATGCGACATGATCAGTGCAAGCACATCATAGAACTGATCCGTCCGCTCAAAGGAACATCTCTTCTGGGCCTTGAAGTCGATGGTGGTCAGCCGCCTCCCACAATCCCTGAGGGGCTGGATTTCCTTGTCGTGTCATTGCAAAGAGACGAAACACCTCATGATGGGTGGCGCCAACCGCATGCGCTTCCATGCATCGGATTTCGACCGAAAAAAGACA
>CAXFJI010000111.1:0-7745 GCA_964003275.1 uncultured Planctomycetaceae bacterium | reverse complement strand
TGGCATCTTGCCGTGCGTTGACAGGAAATATCCTGAGTACTGGAAGCTCACTGCTGGGCCGTCTGCCTCCTACAGCTCTTGGAACACTTCCTGCTACGAGCATGTTAGCCACCGCTCAAAACGAGGCCCTTGAAGCAGAAGCTCTTCTCACAACTGATCCCGCAAACGCTATATTGAAATTCCAGCGTGCAATAGCGATCGGTAGTCAGCTCGAGCGGTTGACGTGGGAGCGTGGGATTTTGGCAACTGGCTCAATGGTCGCAAGCCCTCTGTCCACATCAGATGCAACGCTTGCAGAACATTGGCGATTTATAAATGCTCTTGGATCAACAACCCGGAGCCAATCATTGCTTCAAGGCGGATCAATGGACACTCTTGAAGAGCTTTCTGAAAATGGCTGGCGGCATTTTGCGATTGAAGATTCTCTTGTCCAGACCCACGTTGAGATTACTCGTTCGAATCCTTTTGCTGGCTCTGCATGCCTGACTATTGAGGCTGCGGCGAGGAACGCATCTGAACCTCCTGTTGTTTTAGAAACACCTCCAGCATGGATTACTACACCGCCACTAAAAGCACCCCCAGGAAAACTGGTCGAGATTGAAGCACGCGTAAATATTGATGCACCCATTCAAGCCAGCGTCGATGGTCTTCTTGTATTTGACTCGTTCGGAGGTCCCGCTCTCGCTGAGAGGGTCGGGCAGACAAACGGTTGGCAGAGACTGGTGCTATATCGTATCGCTCCTGCTGATACATCCATACCACTGACAGTTACTTTTGCCATGACTGGCTTGGGATCAGCGAAACTGGACGACGTTTTCATCCGAGTTCTTGAGCGAACGGGCACGCCAACAACCATCGTCTCAACACAAGCAAACCCTTCGGCAGGAACAGGGTTCTCTCGCCCCAGTGACCTTCTGGGAGTCGAAACTATTCCCCAACAGCCCCAGTCCTTTGTTAGATCTCAGACTCAAGAACAGCAGCCGAGTGACGATTCTGATGCGAGAGTTTGGCCAGGCCTTAACCTTGAATGGCCTAACATTTTTCAGCCTAATGCCGATGATGCCCCGCCTCCTGGGCCCGGGGGTGGAACAATCGACCCGTTCAAACGTGCTCGACAATAATTACACACGAGAGAGCATTTTTCTGGCAATTGAGTCAAGTCTTGTGATCTCCTCTTTGTACAGATCAAGCAATTGTCTTTCACTGAGTGACTCGATCTCCTCGACAGGAATGACTCTTCCAAATTCGAGTCGAATTCGACCTGGGCAAGGCAGGGCACGAGTTCGCGGCCAGCACTCGTAGGCGCCTACGATTGCCACAGGAACAATCGGCACTCTTGCTTTCTTTGCTATAAGTCCAAAGCCGCCCTTCGGTGCCCCGAGACGTCCATCCCATGTCCGAGAGCCTTCTGGAAAAATAATTACAGCCGCACCTTTTTTGAGACGATCAATCACCGTCTTCATCGCTTTGACGGTCGATGCTTCTCTGTTGATTGGAATAGCATCAAGCGCAGTAATAACCGCTCCAAATGGCTTGAATCGATAGAGCGAACTTCTGGCAAGGCTCGAGAGACGGCGATCAGTAGCAAGCCCCAGAAGGAGTGGATCAAGATGACTCTGATGCGATGAGAGCACAAGGATACCGTTCTTTTCTGGCAGTCGTTGAACGAATCGACAGCGAAAACCAAAAACTGCAACGGACACACATCGACAAAAAATCCACAGGAACGAATACAGCCATCGCCCGAAAAGGCTGTGACCTCCTCCTTGCGATGAATGTTTTTTTGATGTATTCATGCTCCTCTCCGCAGCCTGACCATGGACACAAGACGATCCACGACTTCTTCACAAGAAAGATTGTCTGTATTCACAATAACGGCATCATCTGCCGGCTTCATCGCTCCAATATCTCGTGTTCGATCACCCTCATCACGCTGTGACTGAGCAGCAAGAATCTCTTCTAATAAAACTTTTTTTCCTTGTGCAATTTGCTCTTCATATCGTCGACGGGCACGTGCATGTGGGGAAGCCGTAAGATATACCTTGATTGCTGCTTGCGGAAAGACGACGGACCCCTGATCACGTCCTTCAGTGACGACATCGACAAGTGCGTGTGCTATGTTTCGCTGCAAACGCTTCATAGCTTCCCGCACTAACGCTGCATCAGCAACGGAACGAGTTGCTTGAGTGACGCGATCTGAACGAATCTCGAGAGATACATCCTTACCATCAACCACTACCAAACCATCATGAAATTCAAACGTCATTGATGAGGCCAGAGAAGCCAACGCATCAAAGTCTTGAAGTGATATGCCACGTTCAATCGCCACAAAAGCAACAGCGCGATACATCGCCCCCGTATCCATGTAGCACCATCCGAGCCGTGCTGCCAAAGCTCGTGCGGTTGTACTTTTTCCTGCTCCAGCAGGTCCATCGAGCGTTACAATCATCGGAACAATCTCAACCCGTTTCGTCTATCGATTCTGTAGCATGTGCCATCAAACTCATTGCTACATCACAGGGATTTTCAAGACCAATCCCGAGAGCCATTGTGGTACGGCGCGATCTCTGCTCATCGACTGGAAGCATCGTATCTAACATATGCTCACCAGAACGCACATGCCAAGGGAGACCGAGTGAGAAGATCTGGACAGGCACTTGCTTTGTTCGCAAAGACTCTGTCCGAACTTCTATTACGTGAGGCGATGTAAATCGCCATCGTTCTGTCACAATTGGCTTAAGATTAAGACTGCGAAGAACATCTGGCATTTCATTTTCATGCCATGCAAATCGACAAGCAGCATAGTTTTCAAAAGGGTTGGTGCTTAACGGCTCACAGAGTTGAATGTCAAACTCAAGAAGGACCAGAGGCTGATCCTGAAGCAAAGAAACGCGTTGGGTAAACGACGCCTCTTCACCATTCAACCCGAGCAGATGGCCTCGACTTTGTATGACATTCTCGACGTACTCAACTGCTTCAGCAACCATCTTTGAGTACCTTACCCGATCATGCGTGTCTTCCCACCGCCGCCCGTCGGCAACGGATGGAAGCGTTGATCGCACGGCAAGTCGTTGTGAAATTCTATTGACACCTTCACGCGGTTGTCGGACAGAGACAAGACCGCCAGAATCACGATGAACTTTTGCTCGAATATATTTATTCTCCAAGACAAACATATCGGATGATTGTGATTGTCCAAAAAAGCCTTTCCTGAGGCACGACAACCAATCGTTGCTCTTCTTTTCCGACTGCTTTTGAGACGCTGTTGGATTTGTCGCATGAACAATCGTGCCATGGACTTTTTCAGAACCAGCATGGCTATTCACATATGCCTTGGCATCATCCACTGCAACCTTCTTAAACTTTTGAATCTGATCGCAGAGCGAACTATGTTCCTGCGGTAGAGTGATGGGGTATGAATCTTCAGGGAAAGACACCGCGGAACCAGCGCCACTGGTTCTACGAAACAGGTCTTCAGGTGTTACAAATTCTCCAAATAATTTGCACCATGATGCGATACGCCGAAAATCATTGTGCCATCGACATGATGTTCCAGGATAGTGCGCAAACTGAATCACGACTGTATGATCATGATCCATGGCATCACCCAGGTGCTCAGCAAGTTTTAGAAATGTCTGAACAGATCGAACATCGAGCGGAGGGCGCGCAACCGCATCTATAGCAGCGTCATATCTTCCTTGCCAAAGAATTCGGCTCGCTCCTGCATCAGGTAAAGAAGTACCGTCATACAGGTTCCAGAAACTCCCCGTGTACTCTCGCTTCCTGAGAATATCAGGAAGCTCCGGTGACATCCCCCCTGAAATCTGGCCAAAGATTGAAGGTGTTCTGCCTATATGCTGCTCCCATGAATTCCAGCCTCTTTCGAAATCTGATTCCATCGCCTGAGGAGTACTAAGATCAAGTGGCTGGCAACCATAACGACCACCTACCAAACCGATTGATTCCTGGGACACCCTGTCCCGGATTATCGCTAGTGCCTCCGGATTTTCATTGGCAAGTGTTTCAATGACCTCTCCAGAAGCAACAATGCTGATTGGGCCACATGTTTTCAATTCATTCGTGAGTGACTTTCCGAGTGTTGATTCTGCCAAAAGCAAGGTGTCGAGAAGAAACATATCCACGGCGTAATACTGCGACCGTGTGGCTTCAAGCGCATGAAAACATTCCGCAAGTTCACGTCGAGCATCATCAGCAGAACCGTTCACAGCTGAGCGAGCGGCTCGGACAACGGTCTCTTCAAAATCTGTTGAATGTAATTCCATC
This sequence comes from uncultured Planctomycetaceae bacterium, assembly GCA_964003275.1. Classification (GTDB taxonomy): domain Bacteria; phylum Planctomycetota; class Planctomycetia; order Pirellulales; family UBA1268; genus CACORA01. The sequence continues at coordinate 3,461 of CAXFJI010000111.1, read as the reverse complement.
TCCGTGCGCATCTGCCGTGCAAGCAAATCACCGAGAAGCCAAGCGAGGCCAAGCGCATAAAAATCTTCCGCAAAAAGAGCTGTACTCCTTTCGGGCGGGATAGAAGTATCGGTCATCCCTTGCATGGCATCTGCAACAATGTCCTCACGATCACTAACGTCACGCACCCAATACGCTCCCTCCAGTGCACTGGCGTCGATGTGTGAAGCAAATCGCTCTTCGACCGACGTGGGCACAATGCCAACGGCTCGCATAAGATCATGGGGCAAGAAGTCCGCGCTGGCCCATTCTGGAGGCCGACCGGCAGCAGCAATGAGTTCTGGATGCCAAGCCGCAGTCCATGTACCCAAGACGTTCTCAGCTTCGTCATCCTCTAACCATGTTGGAAAATCACCAAGGGAATGGCAGGGGAGGAATACGATAATTCGTTCGATATTCATGAAGAAATGGGCAGTGTACTCCGGAGTGAGTTGGACAGTTGCCTATCTAGGTGAGAATTGTTGACACGTGCTAAAATAGAGGCGTACAGTACCCTAAGGGTAGTTTATTCGTTCTGGAAAGATATTACATGGCTAGTACGCCCTACTTTTGGGGAATCGACATCGGGAAAGCTGCACTGAAGGCTCTTCGGTGCCGGCTTGGCAATGGACCACGCAAACTGATTGTTGATGATTTTGAATATATTGAATTCCCAACGTTTCTTTCTCAGCCAGATGCAAATCCAGAAGAATATATTCGCAATGCTCTTGGTGAATTCACAAGTCGTCATGTACTCAAAGGCGACACGGTAGCTGTTGGAGTTCCAGGGCATCTTGGCCTCACGAAATTCATTAAGCTTCCACCTATTGAATCAAAAAAGATTCCTGACATTGTAAAGTATGAAGCTCGTCAGCAAATCCCCTTCCCCCTTGAGCAAGTCGTTTGGGACTGGCAGAAACTTGCCGGAGGCATTGAGGAAAGTGGTTTTGTCATTGACTCGGAAGTAGCTCTTTTCGCAATGAAAAGTGATCAAGTTGAAAAGCAACTCCAGCCATTGGCAGACGCTGGGGTATTTATTGACTTCCTTCAACTCAATCCCATTGCACTTGCAAATCTTGCAATGTTTGACCTTCTGCCGAACCCCTCTGAGATTGATATCGACAATCCTCCTCCGTCGGTTGCAATGGTATCAATGGGTGTTGACTCGACAGATCTTGTCATCACAAATGGCCTTCGTGTTTGGCAAAGAACAATGTCCATTGGAGGAAACAGTTTTACCAAAGCACTTATCAAAGACAAAAAGCTTACGTTTGCAAGTGCCGAAGAGCTCAAGTGTAACGCTGTACGTTCTGAAGACCCAAAAGCGGTCTACACATCGATGCGTCCAGTTTTTGATGAATTTGCAGTAGAACTTCAACGATCCTTAAGCTATTTCACAAGCACTGATCGTACTGCTGAAATTGGAAAAGTGTTTATGCTGGGAAGTGCCGCTAGTTTGCGTGGCCTCAGCGATTACGTTGGAAAACAACTCCACATCCCAACGCGTCGCTTAGAACTTTTTCAGAATCTTGATCTGGAAAAACCGCTAAAAAAACCCCTTTTTCGGGATAACCGCCTTGCATTCGGCGTGTGCTATGGGTTGGCCGTACAGGCTGCCGAACAGGCTGGCATGCATACAAATCTTTTACCGCAACGAATTGTAATAGAGCGAAAGATTGATGAGAAAAAGCCATGGGCTGTCGCGGCTCTCGTTGCGTTACTGGTTGCCAGCGTCATATCCTTCTCTGGTGGTCTGATCGCGCTATCCACGTTTGACCCGAAGCTTTATGCCAGTGCGTTATCAGCTGCTGATTCTGCGAAAAATAGATCGCAAGGTGCTGCGGGCACCTTGAGCCAATCCGAATCTCAGCAAGTTGAAGCCATTCAAACACAAAAATCTCTGCTTTCGATACAAAGTCGTCGATTCCAGGTGCTCGACATGATGCGAGCTATAGAAACGCTGCTTCCAAGGGATCCTCCTGGCAGTTCTGATGAAAAAGTATCTATCGCAGATCGACGACAACTCTACATCGAGCGCATGGACTGTCAGTATCATTCAGATCTTGCAACCTGGTTCGAAGGTGTCCAGGTGCAGTGGGGTGAAACGCATCCACCCGGTGGAGATGATTTTCCTCTTGATGGAAATGAACTCATCGATGGTCAGGAAACGCCATCTCCCGAAGCAGGCGAAAAATCAGAGGAAGATTCTGAAACTGATACTACGTCAGAAGATCCAGCGGATAGTGAAACGAGTGATGAAGAAAACATGGCGGACTCCGATTCCTCGGCCGATGAGTCGACTGATGCTCCAGAAGAAGCCGAAGAGGATCCAGGGCCAACTGGTGCTGGCTGGGTAATCGAACTCGCAGGACATCACTTTCACAATGAACCTGATCATAAACCCTATCAAGGTGCACAGTTTCTGCGTTCAACCCTGATAAGAAATCTCCTTGGCAAAGGTGCTAAAGCCACAATTTCGGGAGGGCCAAGAGCAGGGGAAAAGGTAGCAGTTGATGAAATCGGCATTCGTTACCCTGTCATCATGTATTCTTCCCCGATTCGAACGATTCGGATGAACAATCCGAATGCTGCTGGTGCTGCAATGTTTGATGATGGTGATGATATGGGTGATTCGGGTTTTTTCCCACGGCCCCGTCCGCCGAGTGACACTGAAGATGAGGTTGCAGAAGACCCTTTTATCACTCTTCGTCGATACGATTTTGTAGTGCAACTTGTTTGGCAGCCTCGGACCCCAGGCGCCCCTCAGGATGATGAAGACCTAGAATCTACGGAGGTGGGCTTCTGACCCAGCATTTCAATGGTTCCAGATGCAATCCGACCTTATGTTGTTGCCATTCAAAAGTTTCATTTTTGGATGTTGGCAGCCCTTGCTCCATTGATCCTTTTGCCACTTCTTTTTATGGCAAAGAGTAGTATTTCAAAGGAGATCGACAGTCAGAGAAGTAAAATTGAAGGAGCGAAGGGCTCTGTCGAAGCAGTGTTCTCGCAGAATCCACATCCCAATGAGAACTGGTCTGTTGAAATTGAAGCGAGAACAAAAAATATTGAAAAGGAGACGCATGCTGTCTGGGAGCAGTTATGGAGTGATCAAGAGCCACTTCGTCAATGGCCGGAATCGCTTGGTTCAGACTTTGTGACAGCAGCATTAAGTCTCAAGCCAGATAACGATCTTAAGCGATCCTTGCTGGAGCGTTACCAAAATGATATTCCTGAAATTGTTCGTGAGATTCCAGGTCGCATGGGTGCGGATGAAATGATGTCAGACCTCGAGCTCGATGATTCTGGCGGAATCTCATTCGAGGACTTTGGCTCTACGCTTGGCAACTCTCTCACCGAAGTTTTTATTCCGTCTCTTGTGCAGTGGAGCGGCACTGATCAGCAAATACTCTTCTCCTCTTTCAAATGGGAAACCACTCCGTCAA
>CAXFJI010000110.1:0-7775 GCA_964003275.1 uncultured Planctomycetaceae bacterium | reverse complement strand
TCAAAGTGGTCACGAACTTTTTCAAAGTCACCGATGTTCAACCTGTTATACGCATGAGACATTATGTCCACAGGGTTGGCGATGAGGTCTTCGTAACGGATTTCATATAAACGATCGGCCCCGATGTTTTCCTTGTCTCGCTCAAAAGCGTGATACATTTCATCAAAAGCACGATACACATATTCTTCAAGTGAATCCCCTGTATCAACCTGCAATGCCTGGACCTCGTGGAGAGATCTCCAAAGCCGTAGTGTCGAAGGAAATACGACGTAAGGATCACGAATGATGTGAAGAAACTTTGCATTTGGAAACATCTCGGCCAATACACCGACCCGTGCAGTATGCGGTGGGCTCTTAAGTACTGGTTGACGATCATCCCGAACAGAAAGTGTTTTCAAGAAAGTTTGGAGTAAATGTTTCCAATGCTCAAGTTCTTCCGGAGGAAGTTTTGAAATGTCCAATGCTTCCGGTGAGCACGGTGATGTCACTGGGAATGCCATTCGTCGGTATGGTGAAGGAGCACCAAGATTCGTAAGTGCAAATTCATCTTCTTGTGGACGATGCCAGCCTGCAGCAACATTATCCATCGGTCGTTTATCAGGCATGATCCAACTGAGTGCTGAAGTAATTAACTTTTCAGTCAGTAAGAAGTGCCCCGGCGCGAAGCATTGATAGGTAGTAGGACAAAAAAATTTTTCATCAAGCATCAACAGCTCGTGTAACAATGTTGTGCCGGATCTCCAGTGTCCGATGATAAAAAGAGGGTCAGATGGCTTGCTCTTTGCGAGTTGCCTTCGGAATCGTGCCCGACACAGTGGCTCAACAACTGAGTTAAAAGCTGCTGCTGTCGTAATGGTTGCTAAAAGACCAAGTCTTGATGGTGAGACTTTCGCATGGTGTGTACGTACCAATGGCAGCCATACGTTGAGAGACATTCCATGCCAGAAACGAGGGCTCCACCAAGGATAATTGTGAAATTGCTTGTTGCTCATAGGAGCATGCTACCCTAAATACTGAATGAACAACTCGTGAGGAACTATTTTTGAGGGAACCGAGCTGGTTGAGTAGCCACGGTTGGCTGAAGATGTTCGCGTAGAGCTGACGCGAGGGTATCAGTGGAGGGCCTCCCAACTGCACGGAAACTTTCATCACCAAGACTACTGATGATAATAACGGTTGGAAAGGCAGTTACATTGAGGTTCTGGCATGTGTCGGTATGACGATCAGCATCAACCATGACGCAGACAAAACGACTTGCCAGACCAATGATATGGGGGTCAGAAAGGGGGCCTTGTGTCATTTCCGCGCTCCAACGACACCACGCTGCTCGACAAATGACGAGTAATGATTTCGACTCACTCTGTGCACGTTTTAACCCTGCATCAAATCCATCCACATATTCTAGAGATTTCGGCTTGATGGCAGGTGCGTCAGAATTGTGGTCGAGCATGTCTACCAACATTGCTGTGTCTGCACGAAGTAACTGATTGGTGGTCGCGGCGGCAGGTTGTACAGATTCGTCTTGAATATCACACCCAAAAAGAAGGATGGACATCATCCCAATGATCGTTCTTAAGTGGTTGTGATACCGCATGGATGTGTCAAAAAGATTAAGTCCAAGGCGACAGGTGTTATTCGGATTAGTACGAAGTTGAACGTGTTCTCATCAAGATCGGTTTCTCTGAATTGGGAGGTTGCGGTAAGACAGTGCATTCAGGTAGATCGGGATGTCAGTGAAGTTGTTCAACTGGCCGTTGAGCTATGTTTGGCATGGAGCTACAGTCTCATCTCCCTCGGAGTCCTGTGGGTGATGCCACCAGTTATTTCTTTCATCAAAACGCATCATGATGGTTCTGTAGGTACATCCTGCATGATGACCGTATTGGTCTTGGTTGGGTTTGTGGGATGTCGTCTGGTCACTCGTCAAGATCCTGTCCCTAAGGAGCTTGCGGCTGCTCGTCGTCTCTGTAATCAGGGTCTTTGTGCAGTCGATGAGCAGGATCTGCCAGGAGCAGAGACACTTTTGTCACAGGCGGTTGATCGTTGTCCAACAGATATCGATGCGAGACAGCACTATGCCAGTATTCTCTGGAAAAGAGGATTGAAGGTAGAAGCCATTGAACAGATCACCAAGGCACTTGAATTGTCTCCTGAGGATGTTGGTCTTTGTCTGGAGGCGGGAAGAATGTATTGGAATATTGGACTGCTTGATGATGCAGATCAATTATCAAAGAAGGCCATTCGTAATGCGCCTCACTCGGTAGAAGCATGGTACCTTCATGGACAGGTTGCACTTGCACGTGGTCACTCTGAAGATGCGTTAGCTGATTTTCATAGAGCCTTATCTATTGCTCCAGATAATCGTGAGGTCCTTTTGGATACCGCAAAGGTATATCAAATGCTAAATCGTCCGAGGCGAGCGCTGTCGACCCTTGCCATTCTTGGAGAGACATATGGGCCAAATCAGGTGCCAGCGAATGTCCTTGTACTTGAGGGTGCGTCGCAGGAAGCACTCAATCGTCCTGCTGAAGCACTCGTAAGCTATCGTCGAGCTCGAGAGAAAGGTGATTTGTCCCCCGATACTGTTCAACGAATTGCTTTGCTTCAGAAGCAGAATCAGTAGTCAACCAATGCTATTGGGCAGGACAAAACATCTACGACATGGATCGACCTGTGAGTACATCGAATGCTCCAATGGCAGGTACAAGTAAAGCAACGGTAGCAAAACCGTAGGCTGTGAATGCAACGAGAAGCACTTGCAAGGGATTTCCCTGAAGAAAGCCAGTAATGCCTACAAAGGTCAATGCTGGAAGGATTGCCGAGGCCCATCCAATAGCTGGCGAGGGGTTTCGTGCTGAGAGTGCAGCATAGAGACCTACTGCCCCTCCAACAATGACTGCAAGAAAAGGTGCGAGTTGTAACTCGAAACTTGAGCCAAATGCCACCATAATTCGCATTGCAGTTGCGACACCGATAAAAAGGAAGGCGACGGTACCTAATGCGACTGAAATGGCTTGCCTTGATGCAGGATACGAAAGGCCAACATGCACACCGAGCACAGCACTAAAAAACGACAGTAAAGCCATTCCAAGGGCTAAATAGATGCCGTTTTCTAGGTTGGCAATCCCTGTCATGACCAAAGCACCACATAGCACTAAAGGCAACAACACGATCTCTCGTGCTACCACTAAAACACCAATGAGTTTTCCCCAGACAAATTCACGTGGCTCGAGATCTGTTACTAATAAAACATCAAATGCACCACGATCACGTTCCGTTGTGATACTTGTGACCCCAAGTGACGTTATGGCAAGAAGGCTTGCGAGTGCTACCGGGATAACTGCGATTGCAACAGAAAGACGGTCGGGTTGAGGTGATCGCGCCTCAACAACAATCCCAGCCACAGCAGCTGCGAACAGAAGAAACCAAGCTATTCGAACAAATATAATTCGCTTTCCGTGGGCTTTGGTACAGATCTCACGCCATAGGATTGGATTTTCCCAGACAACCCTGACCTTCTGTCGAGTATCAATCGCTTTGAGTGGCTGTTCGCGTTTTCGTCCAATAGAGACATTCCATCGTCGTACCTGAGCAATGCCAATCAGGTTTGCCGCCAGAATGATAACGCTACTTGTTGCCAGGAAGGGAAGAAAAGCTTGGCTGCCTTGAGGACCAAGAGCTGCAAACAGAGCCCGTGGTGGTGAGACATTGATGGCAACTGTAGCGCCAAAGATGCCAGCCGTCAGTTCGCCTACAGCGATCCAAGCAACAAGCATAAAGGCTGTGATAGCCAATGTTTGAAAGGTGGTATCTTTCCAAAAAGCCACGGTTGTCGTAATACTCCCGGATGCGAGTGCAGCGGCCCCTGTTACAACAAATACTCTGGCAAGTTGTTGTGGCGTCACTCCTCCGAATAAGCCTGCGAGTGCAAACATTGGTACTGCAGAGAGAAGAAGGAGAATGACTCGTGCCAGACTTCCAGCGAGTTTTCCAAATACAAGTTGGGTATCTGTCAGTCGGCTGACAAGAAGGAGTTCAAGGGTTCGACGATCTTTTTCCGTACTCACTGCGATTGCACTTGTCATGGCCGCCGCCAGCATGGCTAGCGAAAGTTGCAAGGGTGCAAGGATTCTAAGCAAGGTAGCTCCGAAACGGGCAGTATCGCCAGCAGTAGAAATGGACTGTGTTCCAGTAATGACCATCCAGCAGGTGGCAATAATTGCAAGAAGGGAACCTGCATACACAGCACGTGCGATAGCCATTCCTTGGTTTCTTGGCACCATTCGGACTTCACGCTCAAATACGGCACCAAACATTGTTTTCGCAATACCCTGAATGCTTCATGGACGAAGATTACGGCTCTCAATAACCGTACAGTACCAAAAATATGAAAACGGTGTTGAGGGCTATCAGGGGCAGTACGAAACGACCGAAGCTCAGACTAAAACTAACGGATTCGTTGCTGTGGTACGGGCTGACCTTGTGGCATGGCACGTACAGAGATATTTCCAGGTGGACCAACGCGGATCGTTGAACCCGGTGATCGCCGAGCACGTCGTCTCGCACGTAATCGGTCACTACGCAGTGGAATTCCTGGATAAGCTTCGATTGGCACTTCAAGACTTGGCAGGCCTACTCGACTTCCATCTCCATAGAAAGTAAACATTTCTATAGCACTGGCAGCATTGCAGAGAGACAGGAACACAAGGAAGGAAGCAGAAACACGAGCAGCAAGCCAGGACATTTTCCTGACTTGGTCGTTTGGGTTCGGGAGCATGTTGTCATCCTACGAGAGGGAAGCCAGCCACGACATCCTTCAGATAAGAAGGAGTATCGACGGACAAAAAGCCAACACTCCAGATGATACTCCAGAAGCAGACCAAATCATATAACCGCCACAATCGGCAAGCGATGCATAGAGTGCATACAGAACAATGGCATGCTTCGCAGGTGGGAAGTGCTCGTCATTCTCTGGTCAAATGATGATCAGCTATCTTGCCTTCGTCTCATCGAAGAATTTTTCCTTCAAAATGTTCTTGTCGCGCTACAGTCTGCCGAGTGTAGTGCTCAGGATTTGCGACAAATGCATTTCGTGTATCTTGTGATGAGAACAGGTAGAGCCGTGATTTGTAGGCAGCGGAGAAGGCACGTTTGCCGGGAACAACACGTCCCTGACGTGATGCAAGTACGGTATCATCACCACTGAATGCGGGGGCATACCAATCGGGATTTGCAATAAATGCTCGTTGCTCAGCCTCACCTGCGAAGCGGTATGTTCGTCCATCGTGAACACTCGTAAATTGAGTGTCTCCAGGAGTCCATGACTCTTTGGTTACGACGCTGACAGGACAATAGCCCTCAAGACCAAGTTGTTCATTTGGGAGAACAGTATTTGTTTGGTTTGTCTGCGCAGCGGTTGGTGGTGCTATCAAACGATTTTCAGCACTGGGTGCTGTGATAGGTGACGTCGAAGAGACAAGTCCTTGTCCGCTATCTCTTTGATTTCCATGAACCAGAATAACTGCTGCTTCTCGGGACGCTTTACAGACCGCTGAAACGAATCCCTCTGCAGCTTCTGGGCAATCAAATCGAACAATGACATTCTCCTGGTCATCGATAATACACGCTGCAGGAACATTGGAAATGCCCATCCGACGTGTGGTCCATGGATCGTCTGAGACATTGATCCGAGTAGGTTCAAAACAAGTTCCAAGAAGAGCAGTTGCCTCTGGTGATTGTGCAAGTGAGGATTCAAACCGACTACTTGGCTCATTCCATGATGCAGTAAAGATGACAATCATTTGATGGCCACTGGTGACAGAGGCTGCTTTTGCCGCAGCAATGTCTCTATGCCAAGGGACTGAAACGCCAGCAGGTGGCGTTTGTGCCTTTAAGGCATCGGCTTCAAATGCAGTAACAAGCAATGCTGCTGATGCTGCACCTATAGCTATAGCCGTTTGAATACTCTTTAGCCTGCGTTCGGTAGTATGTCGAAAAATCATCATTCGTTCCTCGGATGTGGAATCTTCCGGAAATATCGGTCACGGGTTTGATTTGAGTTGCAGGAATTCTTCCGACGGAACCTCGCCCCCCGACTTTCACTAATTTGCCAAGACAACGCCTCTGTGAATTAATAAAAAAAACACGGCAAAAAAACGGTTTATTCCGAAAAATCGCTGATAGTTGTTTTTTCGGCAAAACTTCTTGCCGTCTGTGTGCCGATTGCACAACACAGCGTTTGTTGTGAACTTCCCACCAGTTTGGTCAATCAAGCTATGAGAGACAGCCTATTCCAACCAGTTGTGACTCGGTTCTGTATGGCGTTGGGGCTTGCTATCGCATCCTTTTCGTCTGCCGAGGCCGGTATTCCTTGGCATGAAAACCTGGTCACGGCGAAATCCGCGTCCGTGGTGTCCCAACGTCCATTGTTGGTCATTTTTACAGCTGCTTGGAGTGAAGCATCTGATCGATTTCTGCAAACAACACTGTCGTCACCTGAAAGTGTCGGTGTTGTGTGCGCCTGCTTTGAAGCTGTTCGATTGGATGTTGATATGAATCCTGAACTTGCGAGAAGGTTGGGGGTTACAAATCTTCCGACAGCATGTGTTATTGATGCGAATGAACAACTGCTTTTTCAGTTTGAATGCTCAGATTCAAGTGCTGACTTTGTAGCATTCGCTGCACGAGCAGTACAACATGCCGCAACTGCGAAACAGATTGCCCGTCCGTTCAGCGTTCCTACAGCAGTGAATCCTTCACCGTCATTAGCTGGGGTTCGGGACAGATTGTTCCCCTCGGATGCGGCGCAGGCCTACTCACCGGTTTCTCCAACAATGCCGACTACCTTGCCTGCAGTGCCGGTGCCTCCTCCGACAAATGTTGTCACATATCCTACGACAACACAGCCTGCACCAACGGTTCCATCGGAGGCGGAAGCGTCGAGTGCTCGCACTCGTCCCTTTGTAGCACTTTTAGAAAGTACAGCATCGTTATTGAAGGGCGATGAGACTGAGGAAGTGTCAGAACCACCACCAGTGCAAGTGTCCGATCCCGTTCCACAACCATTGAATCTCGATCGTCCAAACGTCGCAAATATGACTCCCCAACCTTCGATGACTGAAAATGCTTCCATGGCAATGGAAGGCTTTTGTCCTGTGACGCTCGTAGAAAAGGGAGCCTGGGTAGCGGGTAATAGTCAGTGGGGTGCTCGACATAAAGGCCGGGTCTATCTCTTTGCTGGTCCGGTTGAGCAACAGGTGTTCTTCGCATCACCGGAGCGATACGCACCTGTCTTGTCAGGTGATGATCCTGTGTTAGCACTTGATGCAGGCCGCAATGTGCCGGGGGATCGTCGTTACGGACTGACCTACGAATCACGAACCTATCTATTTTCTTCTCCAGAAACACTCAATGTATTTTCAGCAGCTCCCGAGAAATACGCTCGTCGTGTCATGGTCGCAGAGAATAGTTCGACACTTTCTACAGGTACAATACTTCGGTAGTTGTTAAGTTCGGTCAACAATAAGCAAAGCTGGATGTAGACTGTATCAGATGGTCTATATGTTCATTCTTTTTGCTTCTGCCGCTGGTATCGTTGGTGCCTTGTGTGGTGTGGTCTGTGTTCGGGGAAGCACGGCTGTGCCAGCAGCAGTATGGGCGTTGGCAGCATGGATGATGCTTGCTTTGGACGTCATGCTGCGCGGCACCGGCTACCTTACATCACCCGGATCAGTTGCGAGTATGCGATTGGTTGTGGTGGCACTCTCTGTCTGTCC
>CAXFJI010000109.1:0-7877 GCA_964003275.1 uncultured Planctomycetaceae bacterium | reverse complement strand
GTCCCGAATTCAAAAGCTTGTGCGAACCCGCCATGTCATGATTCACGGGAATATTTGTACTGATGAGGCCAGACGTCTCAAAGATGGTGACGTGGTCAAAGTGTTATCAGAACCAGCAGCTCCTCCTCCAAAACCACGTGATATAAAGATTATCTATCTCGATAATGATGTGGTTGTTGTTGATAAGCCGTCTGGTATTACAACAACTCGTCATCACGAAGAGGCGTCCTGGCCAGCTCGTCGAAAACAATTGCAGCCAACACTTGATGAAATGATGCCAAAAATTATCAGGCGGTATGCGTCATCTCAAAGCCGTACGAGAAAAGGAAAACAGAAGCCAGGAGACAATGATCGGTACGCTCCACGTACTGGGCCAGTGTATCCCGTTCATCGTATAGATCGAGAAACGAGTGGACTTGTTGTCTTCGCCCGTACGGTTCCGGCAGGACGAATTCTCGCAGAACAGTTTCGGTTGCACACGACTCACCGACGGTATCTTGCTGTGGCAGTTGGACGAGTTGGAGAGGGAACGATCATCACCCATCTTGTTCGTGATCGTGGAGATGGCCGTCGTGGTTCCTCATCAGACGTTGGGGAGGGAAAGCGGGCAGTGACTCATGTGAAACCGGTGCAACGACTGCGAAAAGACGGGAACACCTATACGCTTGTTGAGTGTCAATTGGAGACAGGCCGAACACACCAGATTCGGATCCATCTTGCTGAGAGCGGTCATCCGATATGTGGAGAGCGAGTATATTCGGCTCCTCGTCACATGAATGTAAAGGATCATTCCGGAGCCCAACGAGTTTCTCTACATGCTGCCGAACTAGGTTTTATTCAGCCTTCAACAGGAGAAGAGCTGCGATTCGAAAGTCGTATCCCATTGGATATGTCAAGACTCATCGAACGCCTCAGTCCATAAGTCTCTCTCGTGTTTCCACTATATCTGAATGCCAAGAGAAAATATCAATGCGACGTCAATTGTATGCAGAAGCCTTTGGCACATTTTGTCTGGTATTCGCCGGTACTGGCGCTATCGTTATCAATGACATAGCGGAAGGCGTGATTACGCATGTCGGGATCGCGATTGTCTTTGGTCTTGTTGTTATGGCAATGATTCACGCGGTCGGAGATATTTCTGGAGCCCATATTAACCCTGCCGTCACTGTTGGTATGTGGATAGCAGGCCGGCTTCCTCGGTCCTCTGTTCTTCCGTATATCTTTAGCCAGATAGCAGGAGGAATCTTGGCGAGTTCCCTTTTGCGAACCCTCTTTCCAAGTCATCTGAACTTGGGAGCCACGATTCCGTCTGGTGCTCCATGGCAGTCATTTATTCTTGAAATGATCTGCACAGCCATTCTCATGGTGGTTGTTCTTCTTGTTTCGAGTGGATCCAAAGAGCAAGGAATGCTTGCAGGCTTGACGGTTGGGGCTGTCATTTGTGTTGAAGCAATGTTTGCAGGTCCGATTAGTGGAGCATCTATGAATCCTGTGCGATCACTTGCACCAGCTGTTATGTCATGCACATGGACAAGCCAGTGGTTATATGTCGTAGCTCCAATCTCTGGTGCATTAGTTGGTGTTCTTGTATTTCACTTTTTGTTAAGGCACGACGGCATGACTGATAGTTGAGCCCGTTCGTTTTCGGCATGCACACTTTTCTGCTCGGTTCCCTGCATGATAGCCGGCCTTCCTGCTCTCCTGTAGGCTCAATCCACTTCTGTTGAACAAAACCCATTGGGGATCCATGCTCTGACAAACCAAAACTATGGAGAGTCGATTTTACAAAAATGTATGCCGCGTATGCTAAGTGAGCCTGTTGAAATCACGAGTAGTGTCCAGTCGGGAGATGCGTTTTATTTCGGGTGGCCATTTGATGTCGTCGAAGGCAGTCAATGAACTTCTTGAGTGCGGACGGGGTGCTTCAGGGGGCTCATTCAGTATCGAGTATAGAGCCTTGCCTGACTCATTCCGATCCGTATGTGCCCGGATGGCTCTCTGCAGTTGAGGGTGAGACGGAATCAGGTACGCTCGAGGTATAGAGCGATTCATTGGTTATGAGCAGAAACAATCGAGCGCCAGTGAAGTCACGGTATGATGATTTTCAAAAAGGGTATGCGTAAGAAAAAGTGAACAATGTTTTTTACTTCAACATACTTGTTCAGGTTGATTTGAATGACAGAAGATGACGTATCTATGACTGCAAATACATCTAAGTCCCGATGTGTGATGAATAACGGGTTGCCTGGTGCTGGAAAGGCAGCTTCAATCTTCAACGATTATGCTGCTGACGCCTCGCAGATGGTTGATCTTGGAAACCTTCATGACAAGGTGAAGAGTTGGTTCTTAAGAACGGAACTTGACACACTAATGGGAGAGCCCCAAGGGCATGCAGAAGAAGTCGCTCGTGATTGGCTAGCCGTTGGAGGTCGGAGGTGGCGGCCTTTCTTGGCAGTATCAGTATTTGTGGCATTGCAACCAGATGAAGATGTTCAAACAGCATCGATGATTCAAAAAATTGCGGTAGCCGTTGAGTGTTTTCACAAGGCTTCGCTCGTTCACGATGATATCGAAGATGGTGACCTAGAGCGATATGGAAAGCCAACCTTATGTGGGGAATATGGTGTGCCCATTGCATTGAATGTCGGTGATGTGCTCATCGGTGAGGGATACAGACTTCTTGCTGATTCGGGACTCGATGGTGAACGAGTGCGTGCCGCTGTGGCTGAAGCATCAGGCGCACAGCGACTTCTCTGCCGTGGCCAAGGGGCAGAGTTATCGTGGAGCCATAAACCGTGTTCTTTATCAAGTCATCACGTGTTGGAGATTTTCCGTCTCAAAACAGCTCCTGCTTTTGACGTAGCCTTACAGCTTGGGGCAATTGCCGCAGGGCGTGCACATGATTTTTCTGACGTTTTGCGTGCGTATAGTGATGCGGTGGGTGTGGCATATCAGATCAAAGATGACCTCGATGATCTTGTTGATGATTCAGGGCTCATGCGAGATGCTACATCACGGCCGAGTGTAGTCATCTCACTCGCTGCTGAACGAGCACAGGGTGATGATCGTACGATGTTGGTTGGCCTGGCGACGGGTAAATCCAATGCCGATATCACAGCTCACCACGTTCGGGCTGCAATCAGAGTTTCAAAAGCTGATGCAGAGGCAGTCCTTTTATTGGAGCATTATAAAGAGCGAGCCATTCGAGCACTCGATGAATTGAATGATCAGACTCTCAAAGGACTTCTTGGTCATAGTGTTGCTCGAATTCTTAATGAGCTTGCTTCTGAGGCTATGGTCGAGAGCAAAAATGAGGGCACAGGCTCGGAAACCAGTCACTAATTCGGCGACTAGGAAATGAGCTGCCGGCTGTCAATGCTTCAAATCACTTGCCATGGAGGGCTCTGCATACGGATACTGGCTCGCAGTCGATGGCTTGTAAAAAGCACAAAGCCAAAAACGCCGCATCAGAAAAGAGCTTTTGAGTATTGCGTTAGAGATTTCTTCGTCCCGACGGTATGGTTGTATTGCTGAGACGTTTCTGCCAAGTCATGCGAGGTGTGAGAGAGCAGTATCCAGTAATCGAGGAGTGTGTAACCATGAAATGTATAACACGCCTTCTTTTCATTTTCAGTGCATGTGTGTTGGCGTCATATGTTGAGTGCTCAGCATCTGATCTTGAGCCTGCGGGTTGGACAACACATTCAGCACGCCCTGAAATTCGCCCAGAATTTTCATGGGACAAAAAGGGTGGCCCTCGCGGACAAGGTGCCTTTGTCATTGCGTCGAATGGTCGTGAAGGTCTGTCAGGGCACTGGCAGCATGCCTTCGAAGTTGAGGGGAAGAAGCATTATCAGTTCTCAGTATGGCGCCGCTCCTTCCATCAGCCACATCTCCGTCGGGTAGGAACAGCTCGAATTGTATGGCTCAACAGTCAAGGTGAACGGGCCATGCGTGATGAAGTCTCAGAAGCGTCCTATCGACCGGGGGAATACCCACGAGCCCAACCCGAGTTTCCACCTGACGGGAAGTCTGTTAACGGTTGGACTGAGTTGACTGCGATCTATCGAGCTCCAAGTACTGCCGTACGGGCCATTGTAGAACTCCATTATCGATGGGGGCAACCGAATACACACATCGCGTGGGCAGATGTTGGCTTTTCTGAGGTTCCTGCTCCGAAGCCTCGGTTGATCAGACTTGCGACCGTGCATCATCGACCAAAGAATGGCAAAACATCACATGAAAAATGTGAGCAATTCGCTCCACTGATTGCAGAGGCTGCAAAGCAGAATGCTGATCTTGTCGTCCTGCCGGAGGTATTGACCTACTACGGAACAGGGCTGACGTACGCGGAGTGTGCAGAAACGATCCCAGGCCCATCAACGGAGTACTTTGGAAATCTTGCCCGAAAGCACGACTGCTACATTGTGGCTGGGTTGCTCGAGCGTGAAAAACACTTGATTTATAATGTCGCGGTACTTCTTGGACCATCTGGTGGGGTCGTTGGAAAGTACAGAAAAGTCACATTGCCACGAGGTGAAATTGAAGGAGGCATCATGCCTGGTGATGACTATCCTGTTTTTGAAACACGCTTTGGAAACGTTGGAATGATGATCTGTTATGACGGTTTTTTTCCAGAGGTTGCTCGTGAGTTGACAAAGAATGGAGCGGATGTCATTGCGTGGCCTGTTTGGGGTTGTAACCCGATGCTGGGTGCTGCCCGCGCGTGTGAAAACCATGTTTATGTAGTGAGTAGTACATACACAGATGTATCTTCACGCTGGATGATTTCAGCCGTCTATGGTCAAGACGGTAAACCTCTTGCTCAAGCGAAAGAGTGGCCTTCCGTTGCTGTCGCAGAAGTGGATCTTAGCACTCCCCTCCACTGGCATAGCCTGGGTGATTTTAGGGCACAGATTCCACGACATCGTCCAGTTGTACCTGTGGAGAGAATGACTCAAGACTAACTTCCACAGATGCCATTCTGCCGTATCTTTGGAAAAGAGTATGAGGAAATGGAGCATGTTGCCGTACAAATGATTTTGTGTCGTAGCAGTCTTTGGCTGATCATCATGTCAATGCTTTTCGTGCCCGGCATGCTTAGAGCCGCTGCCCGTCATCAAGAAACGCATTTGCCAAATATTGTTTTCATACTCGCAGACGATCAGCGTTCCGATACCATACGCGCTCTTGGGAATACCAATATTCAGACACCCTCGCTGGATCATCTCGTTGACCATGGGACGGTTTTTCTGAATGCAATTACTGCTGTGCCCATTTGTGTTGCCAGTCGTGCTGAAATACTGACTGGTCGAGATGGTCTCAACAACGGAAAGCAGGATGCTGGCGATAGCCCATATGTCCATGCTGTTGCGTGGGGTTCTGCATTGGCTCAGGCAGGATACGACACCTGTTATGTTGGGAAGTGGCACACAAAAGGTCGCCCGAGTGATTTTGGATATGTGAAGGCAAAGGGCTTGTTTGGAAGTGGTGGTAGTGCTTTTCCGCTTACGTATGCACGTGATTGGAAAGGCATGGATGTCACAGGGTACCGTGGGTGGGTTTTTCAGACCGACGATAAGAAGTTGTTTCCTGAGCGAGGTGTTGGTCTTCTGCCAGACATCAGTCAAGACTTTGCCGATGCTGCCATCGACTTTATCTCATCAAACCAAGATGAGCCATTTTTCTTACATGTGAATTTTACGGCGCCTCATGACCCACTTTTTTTCCCGACAGGTTGGAATACAGTTGAGTTCGATCGACCACCAACACCGCCAAACTTTCGTCCAGAACACCCGTTTGATCATGGTAATTTTCAGGGACGGGATGAAAAACTGTTTCACTGGCCAAGAACAGAGGATGAAACACAATCGGGGTTAGCAGTGTATTATGCCGTGATTGAGCATCTTGATCAGCAGGTTGGAAGAATTCTGGAATCACTTCGAGCTACCAACAAGTTAGCAAATACCGTGATCATCTATTCGAGTGATCATGGCTTGGCCATGGGAAGCCACGGCCTTCGAGGAAAGCAGAATATGTATGAGCATTCCATCGGTGTTCCACTGATTTTCTATGGTGCAGGCATTCCGGCGAGACAGGTGTGTACAACCCCGTGCTATCTACGTGATCTGTATCCAACCACCTGTGAACTTGCAGGAATCGACATTCCTGTAACCGTTCAAGGAAAAAGCCTAAAGCCTGCATTCGAAGATCACACGGCACACATGTACGACGAAGTCTTTGCTCATTTCCGCAACTCCCAGCGCATGGTTCGAACCGATAGATGGAAATTCATCTGTTATCCAATCGCAGGTAAAGAACAATTGTTCGATCTCAAACAAGATCCATTTGAAAGAAAGAACCTCATCAACTCATCTGATCATGCAGCCATCGCGGCCACCTTGCGAACAAAACTATTGACGTGGCGAAAGAGCCATAACGATGTGACGCTTTCTCATGAATACCTCGCAAGGTAAGAGAAATTCGCACACAGTTTCGTGTGCCGCATCACGCAGGAGAGAAGAAGCAACTGGCTGTTTTAATCGATAGGTATGCCAGCCTTTTTGTAGTGCGCGGCTTTCTCCTTCGTGTTTTCAAGGATGGTGATGGCACCTGTTTTTCCATCATATCCATACATTTGAAATGGACGTAGGGGATTAAACTCTACTCCATGTTCTTTGAGGAGTTGTACAAACTCCTCAACTGTGGGTTGTTTTCCGTTAAGGGCTTTTTGAAGGTCAACGGCATGTTTCAGGTTCAATACTTTGGCTCGTGAGCGGACGGTGACATAGGCGCTGGCTGCCTGAGAGAGAGGGTCGTTGCCTCGAATTTTTTGATCGGCAACGACGATATTTGGATCTTTGAGGGCGTTTGCCGAATCAACAATCCGAGCTGGTACCTTCGGTATATCTGCACCATACGTACGCAAAAGAAGGCTCCATATGATGATTCCACACACAGGAACTATTTTTCTTACAACGGCATTCATCATGTATTCCTTTCATTCGTGGCTTCACTCGTCAACAACATGACGATAAGGAAGGAGCCAGCATCGTATTATCTTGAAAATGATGTCTTCACCAAGGGTCACCTGCATCCATAGTGTATTCCCTTGGTGTGTGATGTCATCAGCTTTTAGTGGATGATACATCTGGCCTCTGACAATCGTTGTATGCGTTTGTGCCAACACTGATATCATGAGGCTGTTGAGCCGTTGACATGCAGTATTCGTTTTGGAGGTGAGGCGTATGGTGACCAGGTCACAATATGGTGGATTCTTTTTTGGCATAACATTCTCTTTGGCTTTATGTTCTTTCAGCCGAGGGTGGGGAATGCCACCGGAGAGCGTATCGGATTCACAGACCTCGCATCAGCAAGAGGTTGAAACAGGTCCAATAGCCGAGGGGCAGGGCAACCGACCGGACACCATTCAACGGCGAACGTCACGATTCCAGAAGCTCCTGTCGGGAGTCACGCTCCGCGGGCGTTTTACGATTGATCGCAATACACAAGAGGATGAACTACCACAGGAAGAGGAATACACCATTAAGTCTGCAATACCACTTGGAGGAGATCTGTGGCTGGTGACATCTCGCATTCGGTATGGAGACGTTGACACAACCGTCCCTGTACCGGTTGTGGTGAAGTGGGCCGGAGACACGCCCATGATTACACTAGATAACGTTGCCCTTCCAGGTATGGGCACCTTTTCCGCCAGGGTGCTCTTTCATCGCAACAGGTATGCCGGGACATGGCAGCATGATGATATCGGAGGACATATGTTTGGAGAGCTGTTACACAGTGACAATGAGAAGTAAAACCAGATGTCTAAAAATCGGCATGAAGGCAAACGTGAAGATATTGATCGTATCATCATG
>CAXFJI010000108.1:0-7906 GCA_964003275.1 uncultured Planctomycetaceae bacterium | reverse complement strand
GTTCGCCCATCTCCTGAGCCCGCCATAATCCGTACCATCCAGCTGCCTGCTCCGGTTGTTCTTGAATGATGCTCAAAAACATCTGCTTGGCTTTCGTGCTGTCCTGAGCAAGTATGGAAACGATTGCCCACAACCAATTCTCTACTCGTCCCTCAACATGCGTTTGGCCCAATTCACGTATTCTTTGCTTCGCATGATCCAGACGCACACTATCAGTTGGTTCATCAAAGAACGCCAGTACGGCTGCCACCGCAAGGTTCTGCCTCGTGAACACATTCTTTGGCAACGACTCTGCAATTTGTTCCAACAGTGGAACCGCTTGATCCAACGAATGGTTTTCTAAAAGCCCGACAGCCCTATTTGCTTCCTTAATTAGTGCGATGGCTTCTTGTCGTGTTTCTGGTACGTCTTCTACGCTGGACCTCGTGTTCAGAAAATACACGGCCAAAAAAAGCAGAAAAATACTGAGTAATCCAACGTTAGCTATTATTGGTACAATCACCCGCAAGCGTTGATCACTTTTAGAATCTTTCATCACTCAAACCACTTCTTCAAAAATCTCTCTCTCACGATACGAATATGTGATGCAAGAAAATCGAACTGTCAGGATATCATTCGCTAGCCTTCTAATGTATGCCTCGTAGATACAACAGCGATAACCTAGGTAAATGCCAGACGATCCAGCGAGTACTGTAACAGGGCCTCAAAATTATGTTTTTATCTCTCCAAAAAAAACCGCTTCGTTATTGCATGATTCTTATTTTGACTGTACTCACCCAACGGCTTGGTGTTGCAGCTGAAAAAGAATTCAATGACGTGGGGATTTTTGCCAAAACGTCACCACGGGCCGCCAACTGTCCACGGCAGACCACTGCACTCCCACTTTCGATTCAACGCGGTGATCATATTTGTTTCATTGGAAACACGCTTTTTGAACGAGCCCAACTCTTTGGTCAACTTACGGCTACACTGCACGCAGCCTTTCCTGACAATGAACTTGTCATTCGCAATTTGGCATGGTCAGCGGATGAAATCGATCTCGCACCGCGTCCAGACAACTTTGGAGATATTGACCAGCACCTCACCTTCTTAGAAGCAGATGTCATCATAGCTGCATATGGATTCAACGAATCCTTCGCCGGTGAATCTGGACTGGATGCATTTCAGGAAAAACTCACCACCTTTTTGGAAACGTTGCAGTCCAAAGCATTTAATGGAACGGCCGCTCCTCGTGTTGTGCTCGTCTCGCCCATTCCAAATGAAAACGTACATGGTGTCGCTGCAGCTGATCAAAACAACTCACGCATCAAGATGTATACCGATGCAATGCACACCGTTGCAGAAAAACAGGGTGTAGGTTTCGTTGATGTCTTCAGGCCAATGCTTCAGCACCTCGACAATCCAGCAACTGACCTCACAATCAATGGTTGTCATCTCAATAAAGAAGGCTATGACCTCTTTGCAGACTCCTTCTTCCGTGCCTGTTTTCAGTCGCCCCCTCCTGTTGTTGAGGAGCGACTACGGCTTGCGACTATTGATCTCGACCTTCAATTCTTTCGTCGATATCGGCCACTCAACACGTTCTATTACACGGGTGGACGTAATGGACGATATGGTTATCTCGACTTTCTTCCAGCGCTTCACAGTTTTGACATTATGTGCGCCAATCGTGATCGTCGGATATGGGATATTGCGCACGGTCGTCCAGTTCCCGCAGACATTGATGATTCAAACCTTCCGGACATGCCAACCGTGGATGAGTCCAGAGGAGCGAATACGTGGCTCCCAGCTGAAGAGGAAAAAAAAGCGTTTCAAGTGGATCCTCGATTTGAAGTGAACCTTTTTGCAGGGGAGGAACAATTTCCAGAGATTGCAAATCCGATTCAGTGTCGCTGGGATGCTCGTGGCCGAATGTGGGTGAGTACATCACAAGCGTATCCTCATGTTTATCCAGGAATGGCCTCTCGAGACAGGCTTGTCATACTTGAGGATGTTGACGGGGATGGTCAGGCGGATACATCCAAGATCTTTGCCGATGACCTCCATCTACCTCTTTCTTTCGAATTTGGTGATGGGGGTGTCTATGTCTCTGAACAGCCTTATCTCACTTTCCTCAAAGATACAGATGGTGATGACAAAGCAGATATTCATGATGTTATTCTCTCAGGTTTTGGAACAGAAGATTCTCATCATTCACTGCATGACTTTATCTGGTCTCCTGATGGAGGTCTTATTTTTCGAGAAAGTATTTTTCACCATTCACAGGTTGAAACACCCTATGGTCCTGTTCGTCAACAAAATAGCGGATGGTTTCGTTACGATCCGCATTCCTTCGCGCTCACAAGCTTTGGAACCTATCACAGTACGAATCCATGGGGAGTGACATTTGATCCATGGGGGAATCACGTAGCCAGTCATCCTATATTTGCAGAGGCTTTTCATTCGCTTGATCCTCCCTACCCACAACAACACGCCAAACCCCAAGGACTACAAGCCTACTCTGGCACTTGTGGCCAAGCCTTTGTTGATGCACCAGGATTTCCGCAAGAACTCCAGGGAGGATTCATTAAGGCACGCTATAAGCCTACGAATAGAATTGAAATCCATAATTGGATTGAAAATGATTTCGGATACAAGGAACAGTATGTCAGTGATCTCATTTTTTCCACCAATCTGAGTTTCATTCCTGTTGACTGTCATTTTGGTCCACGTGGTGACCTCTTCGTGGTAGATTGGTACAACCCGGTCAAAGGACATGCTCAGTACTCCCTCCGAGACAGCCGACGTGACCGTGAGTCAGGACGCATCTGGCGCATTATTGGTAAAGGTCAAAAGCCTTCGAAGCTTCCTGCGATTGCGTCAGCAACAGAAGACGAGTTAGCGTCACTGTTGGGGCATCAAGAATTCCGTGTTCGATACCTTGCAACGCGTGAACTCACAGTTCGAGACCGAACGCAAGCCGTTCGTGCTGTTGAATCATGGTTGAATCGCCTCGACAGAAATGACTCAGACTATGTGCGGAATAAAACTGAGGCCATGTGGGCTTTTTCAACACTTGGTTCCATCCGCACTGATCTCGTATTAGACCTTTTCGCCTGCGCAGATCATCATGCACGGGCTGCGGCTATTCGACAGCTTCAGTTCTGGCATACGTCCTTCCCAGATTGTGACGAACTGCTCATGCAAGCTGCGCAAGACGCCTCTGGCATTGTTCGCATGGAGGCAGCCATGTCAGCGAGTTGGGTGGGAACACGCACTGCACTTGATGCCGTCCTTGAAGTCTGTCGTCGCCCCATGGCCGGTCATCTCGAATATGCTGCCATCTGTGCACTTGAATCTCACACCCTCCGGCGTCATTGGGAAAACGATACTGCCTCTTTGATTCCAGCACTTCTCAAACGCACAAAACGCAAGCAGGAGATACGCGAACCGAAGCCAAATGGCAAGGAAAAATCATTTGATCAACAACCTGGTCTCGTTGATTTTCAGATTTCCTGTGAACCAGAGCGCATGCTCTTTACGCTCAAGCAGTTTGCTGTCCTCCCAGACCAACCGGTAAAAATTGTCTTCACCAATCCAGATGCCACTGACCATAACCTTGTGATCGTGAAGCCGGGAGCCTTGGCAGAAGTTGGCATTGCTGCAAATGACATGGCCAAAGACCCAAAAAATGCCTCGAGTGATTTTATTCCGGAGTCAAAGAAAGATCTCATACTTTCTGCAACACCTATGATCGGTCCAACGCGGAAAGCACTTGTTCACGTGCTTCGCTTCAACGCACCAACAAAACCTGGTGTCTACCCATACGTATGCACCTTCCCTGGTCATTGGATCGTTATGAATGGGCAGATGGTGGTTGCAAAAGATGCTGCTGAGGTTGAGGAACTTTTGGCAGCCTGTCGACCGACGATTGTGAAGAAGTGGACACTTGATGACTTTCCAACTGTACAGACTTCGACCACGGAAAACACATTGATTCGTGGCATGCACGCATTCGTGAAAGCACAATGTTCACAGTGTCATGTTGCCGCCGGCCATGGTGTCAATCTTGGCCCAAACCTTATTGAAAGTATCAAGAAACTTCGTGGACGAGAACTCCTTCAGCATATCCTTGAGCCGTCAAAAGATATTCATAAGAACTATCAAACCATACAATTTGTCCTCAAGAATGGAAAAGTTATCTCAGGGATGATTCTCGAAGAGACGCCAACGTCCATTCGTCTTGCGACCAATCTCCTCGCACCAGATCAGGTATCGGTCATTAAGAAGACAGAGATTGATGAGCAGTTTCCTTCTCAGATCTCATCGATGCCGGCAGGTTTGCTTAACGTACTCACACGAGATGAGATTAACGATCTCCTGTCATTTGTTGAAGCCGGGGACGCTCTTCCTGATTCTGTTATGCATGCTCCATCACACACATCAAATCAGGATCCGAGTTCCAAAACATCTTTGCAGTAACGGATACTTCGCTCGATCTCCGACATCTGATAGTTCCTTTGTGCCTCTAGCTTGTCTGATCCAGTTGGCTGAAAGGCAGGTATCGGATTTCCTTTTTTTGCCAGTGCGAGAAATGCAGAAAAATCCTCTGCCAACGCGTTTGGAAATGGATTCCAGAATTCCTTTTCATAAATTGAAAATGTCTTTGGGAAACCTGAAATGGTTTCAATATGAACAGTTACGTGAGGGCACTCTTTTCTAAAGATCTGAAAGAACCTCTTGAAGTCGACGCACCCTTCTCCCATTGCCGTCCACTGTGCTGTAATACCACCTTCTGACTCCCAAAGCATCGTGTCACGAAGACTTGTTGTGAGTACATACGGCGCAAGATTCAAAAGTGCCTGTACTGGATCCTCGAGT
The DNA here is from genome assembly GCA_964003275.1 of uncultured Planctomycetaceae bacterium. GTDB lineage: Bacteria > Planctomycetota > Planctomycetia > Pirellulales > UBA1268 > CACORA01. The sequence continues at coordinate 3,046 of CAXFJI010000108.1, read as the reverse complement.
GTCCAACAAGCGTTTCCAGAATCAAAGTTGACGCCTACGAAATCAGTCCCTGCCTCTTCTACCAGTTGTTTGAGCTCTCGTGACTGCATATCACCGGCATGATTCTCGACAGCGATTTTGACTCCAGCGTCAATTGCTTGATTTCGTGCTTGTTTCAAAACCTTGACCGTATCTGCAATTCTCGCTTCAATGCCTCCCTCTGTAAGACGGTCAGAGCGATTGCCCAAAATCACCCGAAAGGCTGGAGACCCTAAAGCCTTTGCCATTCGAATACCCAATGTGAGATGTTCGTAGGCGGTTCCCCAATCCGCTTTGAATGTTTTTGATGTTGGGCAAATGCTCCAGGATCCGAGCACAATATCAACCCCGTTATCCAATCCATAGCGACGAATCTCCCTCAGTGAGGCATCGTCATATCGCCCTTCAAAGGGACCAAAGTCTGTAATGAAAACAGAATCACACCCTAATGTGACGGCATGATCCACGAGCTGTCGGGCATTCCACTGCATTGCCCGAACGGCAAAGTTGTCAAACCCCAACTTGATTGTCTGTTCTTGTGATGCTGATACCGATAACGTGCTATTGGCAAAAACAAGACTCGAGGCGATGAATCCACGTCGCGTGATTGGCATGCTGTTTTCTCCTAGTCACAGAACTATACCACTCAGCAATGCGTTACAACATGGCAGGGCTTCTGGAACGTATCTCTTCTGTAGGCTTTATCAGCTTACTGTAAACGTATCAAATTTTTATGTCCCTCTCTTGCTTCAAAAAAACTTTTCATGGCTGGAACGGTATAGACATTTTTATGTCCAGAGGGCCATGCTACAGAAAGACTTTTTGGATGCTCATCTTCTCCCAGACAAAATGTCAATGTTTTTTCATTGGCAGAGAGATAACTTCCTCCACCCTTGACGAGTCTGAGTAGCTTGCGCCTTGATGTTTCTAATGTGGCAAATGCTCCAACAGCGTCTCGGTGTGATTGGGAGCCAACAAGCTTGACGCGAATAACAGCTTCTGGACGAGCATCATTGAGAAGAATTGCAATTGGCTCATCAGCATGACTCACAACAATATCTTGATCGCCATCACCATCCAGGTCAGCAACAGCAGCACCTCGTCCAGTATGTGACTCGGAAAAGTAACGCCCAGAGGAACTTGCAACATCTACAAAATACTTGCCTTTCTCATTGTGCAGCAATAGTGCCTTCTGTCGGCGAGGAGCACCTTTCGGCGCGAGAAGCACATGGCCATTTGTACAAAAGATATCTTCATAACCATCAAAATTGATATCGAGAAAGGCCGTTCCAAAACCAACATACTTCCGCCTAAGCAGACCAATTTTCATGGGGAGGCTAACGTTCTGGAAAATTAGTTTACGCATGTTCCGATAGAGCGCAAAACTTTCATCTTCATAATTAGCAACCCAAAGATCAGGCAAACCGTCCATATCTACATCTGCAGAGTCAACACCCATGCTGCCATCCGCTAATCCCGATAGTCCAATAGACACACCACTGAGAAGGCCTACTTCTGTAAAACCTTCATTCTCATTGTTTTCATACAAGGCATTCGGTGTTGTGTCATTTGCGACGTACACATCTGTATCACCATCAAGATCAAAGTCAGCCGCAATAACACCAAGACCTTTTCCCGTCAGATTCGGTTGAAAGTTGTTGTTGGCGGAACGAAAACGGCCCGACTTTGTTCCAAGATAGACTTGGTCCGGCAGGCCCTCGAATTGACCTGGTGGGCAAATATCCAACTGTCCCTGGACCGTACACGGCGGGTTATTCTCTGCACTCCAATCGACATACGTTGCGAGAAAGAGATCTGCAATTCCATCGGCATTGAAGTCACCCGACGCAGCGCTGCTATAGAATGTTTCTTGGTCAATACCAAGCGTTTCAGGATCAATGCGCCGAAACTGTTTGTTCTTTTGATTGCTGTACAACCAGCAGCCGAAAAAACCAGTAACTAAGATGTCAGGGAATCCATCACCTTCATGATCAAACACACAAATTCCATGTGGGTAAAAATCTGGACCTCGAATGGCTGCCTCTTCCGTGACATCCTGAAAGGTGCCGTTCGTATTCTCTAACAGTACTGCAGGTAATCCAACTGGCTTTCCTTCGTGTGTGAATGAACCCCCACGCAGGGCAAAAACATCAGCATCACCGTCTTGATCATAGTCTAAAACTGCAATACCTGAGCCGAGTGATTCGACTATTGAGTAACGCCCTTTGTCTGATCCGGTTTTCGAAACAACATGAAGGTCCTGTTGCTCAGCAATATTCGTAAAGGAATACTCACTGTCATGAGATTCCGTTTCATGGGTCGTCGAAGGTCTTTTTTCTGTGCTTGATTCATGATTGGCTGTTGACTCACAGCCGCATACAAGCATCACAATAAGAATACACGTGCCAACCCTAGAGACACCTTCGACAACCACACTCTCGGAATGCTCTTTTGTGGAATACATAGCCAGTGCTTCTTCTCTAGAATGATTTCGTTGGCACGATATCTAATACTTTTTGGCGTCCTCGATCTTCAGGCGCGTGCTTTTTTAGAAATTGTCTTGCTTTTTCATGCGTGGGATCTGTCAAGAGTACAACTCGCAACCATCGCAAACCCTCATCATGGCTTTTCCATTTCCAGGTCAGCATCGCCAACTGATATCGAAGATCAGCATTCAATGGTTGTTGAGATAGTTTATTACTAATCTCTTTCATGTTCTCTAATGCGATCTGTCCCTCTAAGACTTGTGCTTCAATTTTTGTGAGATCTCCGCCTGTTCCTGCAACTCTATAGGCATGCAAAAGATCTCTCTTCACAGCAATATCTTCTGGTTGCAGGGATATGGATTTCTCATAGGCGTCTATTGAATCCTGCACCTTTCCCTGTTCAAGATAAACACGACCCAATATGGACATGGCTTGGGGATCGTGTTCGACGAGGGAGTAAGACTTTTTCAAAACCTTTTCCCCCTCACCAGACTCACCCAGTTTTGAATGGCAATCAGCCTGGCTTGTCACCGCCTGCACTG
>CAXFJI010000107.1:0-7916 GCA_964003275.1 uncultured Planctomycetaceae bacterium | reverse complement strand
CGCCCGGGCCACCAGCGGCTACGATCAGATGTGCTGAACCTAAAAGCGACTCAATCCCTTCACTTGCAGCTGGCGTTACCACTGCCTCAGGCTGCCGTGCTTTGATTCCCGCACAGCAAGCTGCTGCTCGCCCTTGTGATCGAGAAACAACCGTCACGTGAACTCCCTTGCCTGCTAACAGACGAACAACTCGTTGCCCAACCGGCCCAGTTCCACCAAGGACAACTGCTCGAATCTCCCGAGCAGAAGCAACATCATTCAGCGGCAGATGGCGGGCGCCTGCCACGAGTGCTGCTGCTGCTGTCGTATTCGCACCAGCAGGATCGGCCATCACACTCACTCGCATTGGACCAAAAAAAGTAGAGGCTATTCGTTCTGCAATACCCTCAACAGCAATGACATCTGAACCACCAAGAAAAATTGCTGTCGCAGCGAGGTCTGCTCCTCCACGAGTGAACATCGCGCCATGTACGAGCGGCACAACGCTATCTGGCGTAAGGGCTGCATGCCTTAATAACACATCCGCCCCTGCATCAACAGCAACAATGGCGTCAAACGTGCATGGCTGCTGATCGACATCAAGTTGGAGGAGAATCTTTTTCGCCATAGACCTTTGAGAAAATATACGAGGCTCACCTGCAAGAGACGGAACACCCACAGATCATTCGAACACACGTAAAACTCACAGATCTATGAGACAGATCTGTGAGTTTGCCCTGCTTGACTTAGAAACCACGAAAAGGGTGAGTAGCCTTTTCCTTTTCAGCAATCATTTCATCTGCTGTTGGCTTTCCTGTCATTGCATTTGCAATGGCTTCCATAGTTGCCTGATAGTTGTACTCATAAATTTTCTTGTCATCTTCAGCAAGCCAATGAATAAACACTCCGCAAACAACTACAAGGTTTTCTGTTTCATCTTTTGGAATGACTCCTGCAGCGACACTATCCGCAACTGCTTTTGCCACCGCTGCCTGCGCAGGACCAAACATCTGAACTGCTTGTTTTTGTCCTTTGATGGTGACTTTTGTAATCATCACTGTTGAAGGCTTCACGGCAACATTCGGTGCTAACACTGCAAGCAAATTCGAGTGTCCTTCACTTTGTCTTGATAACGCATTTGCAAACGCTTCACCGACAGGCCCCTCCTTACTCCCAATAAGAAGATCAATATGTGCGACTTCGTTTCCATCACCCGCCAGTGCTTCTCCAATGAACATTGACATATGCTTGCTCCTTGTGCGGTAAAGTTCTATTTCCGTGGTCCTCAGGATACCATTCCATCATGTCCTATCAAGACACACACCGACTATCCTGCCAGGATCCATTGCTCGTCATTGGCGCGAGCACTCGTGCGGTTGCTCAATCTGCTGCACGTATTGGAAAGGCAGTACATGCGATAGACCTTTTTTGTGATGAAGATCTGCGGATGGTCGCCAAGAGCGTTGCCAAGGTGCATCCAGATGATTACCCGCATGCATTTCTTGAACTAGCCAAGGAACTACCATCGACTGCCTTTTGCTATACGGGGGGGCTTGAAAACTATCCAGCCATCATCAATGGCCTTCAGGAATGTCGTTCCCTCGCAGGTAATTCAGGGATGAGCCTTCGGTCGGCTCGGGATCCTTTTTTTCTTTCAGCGTTGATGCGTGAGGCACACATTCCATTCCCGGAAACCCATCATTGCGCAAAAGGATTACCTCAGGATGGCTCCTTCCTGGCAAAGCAACGAAATAGTACTGGTGGAAGAAGTGTCACCTACTGGGAATCTGATACATCATCAAACAGCTCAACGTTCTGGCAGAAAAGGATCTGTGGCAGCCCGTACTCTGCCTCCTTTATCATGGATCATGGTCAGGCAAACATGCTTGGTATCACTCGACAACTAATCGGACGAGTCTGCAGCAAGCGTTTTCCTTTCGCCTACCATGGTTCGTTGACACTTCGCCACAATGATATCCCAGCAAAGCTACGAGATGTGACCCAAAAATGTGGGACGATATTGGCCCAACGATGCGGTCTCGTTGGTGCTGTTGGGATTGACTTTGTTGTTGATCAAAATAGTCAGCCATGGATGATTGAAGTCAATCCGCGATTTACTGCATCGATGGAATTACACGAACGCACAACAGGACAATCGATTGTTGGTGAACATCTAAGCGCATGTGGCAATACCACGCGGTGTGCTGTAGCACGAGCAGATTCCATTCCTCACCAAAACTGGATAAAAATTATTCTCTTTACAAAAGGGAATTTTCGTGTTGATAAACATGTTCATGCAGTATGGAAAACCTATCAAGAAAGATGGAGTGCCGCCGATGGTGGACAGCCTGCCTTAGCGGATATTCCCACTGCCGATCAAACAATACACGAAGGCTCACCGTCACTCACACTTTTTGCAGTGGGTCGCTGCCCCACTCAGGCAATTGCCAAACTTCAGCAACGAATATCCATATTAAGAGAACATATGCCATTCGCTAGCCCGCCAGACGATGTGGCATCGTCTCCGTAGCGTCATGACAGGTGTACTGCATAAAATAAGCATCTTCTGTTGTGTCTTCGTAAAAATCCTTAAGGACTGACGTGGCAAGGAAACCCATAGATCTGAAGAAAAGTTGGGCAGGCAGATTAGTCTCACGAACCTCGAGTACGATCTGTTGACGTCGCTCTGGCGTCAACTTTGCAATGAGTTTCTTGATCATCATCGCACCAATACCTAATCTTCGATGAGAACGGGCGACAGAAAAATTAAGCACATGCAATCGCCCTCGATGTAACTCATACACCATGAATGCTACAACGGAATCTGCGATCTCAGCTACCATGCCAATACAATTTCGTTGACGAAGACATCGAGTAAAGTCTTCATCACTCCAAGGGAACTCAAAACTTTGCTCCTCAATAGAAAGTACTTCCGCCATATCTCGGCGAATCATCCATCGGATGTGGACACGGCTGTCAGTTGTGGTTTCAAGAGTCACTTCAGCTAAGCTCCGCAAAAGAGTAGCAAAGAACCGTATGTATTCCGCAATGTAAAAATAGTCCCTGCTTTGAGGGCACCCTAGCAGGAGCCTCTATGTCAGCCAAGAGGATTCGAAGCTAAAAACAACCTTTTTTTCAAGGGAGAAGCACCCTTGACCCCTTGTTCCCGGACTCCTACTCTCCCTCCTCGTGGTCCACCTAATTCGAACCACGATTCCCCAAATGAATGGCCCCAATGGCTGAACTTATTCGAAAAGAAAAAACATTCACGTTCAGCAACGTGTCATGGCTGCTGATTGGTGCAATTGCCGTTCTTACGGGCTGCGCCGGACCAGCTATTCGTAATCAAAGCCCTGAAGTCGAAGCTCTGCTTAACATAGAAGCTGAAACTCGCCTCGTGGGTGACTATGTCATCCCATGGGGAATGAACTCTCAACGTATTGAACGAGCGGCCCTTGTGACTGGCCTTGCCGGAACCGGTAGTGATCCGCCACCTAATGCTCGACGACAATCTCTCCTTTCGGATATGCAAACACGAGGCGTGATCCGCCCAAATAGCCTCCTTGCTTCGCCAACAACATCACTCACATGGGTGCATGGCTATCTCCCGCCAGGCGTACAGAAAGGTGATCGTTTTGATGTGGCTGTCGAAGTCCCTGCAGACTGTGACACCATGAGTCTCGCTGATGGATGGCTCATGGAAACACGCCTCGCCGAGATGGCAATCATTGGAAGCCGTATTCGGGATGGTCACACGCTTGGCATTGTTGAAGGACCTCTTCTTGTTGATCCCGTATCAAGTGGAACCCTTGACTCGAAGTCAAAGATCCGAGCCATCATACCTGGTGGAGGCGTATCGCTGTCCTCTCGATCAATCGGTCTTATACTGCAGCCAGAACACCGCTCTGTAGCACTCTCAAAAAGGCTGGGGGATGCCATCAACAGTCGATTCCATACCATTATTCAAAGTTCAAAGAAGGGTGTCGCTACTCCGAAAACGGACCGATTTATTGAATTGGAGATCCCTGCTGAATATCGACATAATTTGGCCCGATATATTCAGGTTATTGGTGCAGTCGCCGTCGTAGAACCGCATAATGGACGTCACGCCAGACTGGATCTTCTTCGCCGTCAACTCTCAGACCCAGTGACTGCACCAACGGCTGCCCTGAGGCTTGAGGCTATCGGAAAGCAAGCGATCTCAATTTTGCGTGAGGGATTAGAATCAAAAGATGCTGAAGTTCGATTCGCCTCTGCAGAAGCACTCGCATATCTCGGAGAGTCAGTTGCGGCGTCTCATTTGGCATCAGCTGCACGGAATCTCCGGAGCGCTAGGCCAGCGGCTCTAGCTGCGTTAACCGTCATTGATGATGCAAATGGTATCGATGCCCTCCAGTCACTTCTTTCAAGTTCAAGTGCTGAAACCCGGTATGGAGCGTTTCGAGCGTTATGGACAATGGACTCTCCTATTCCGCTCGTACGGGGAGAACAACTGGGCTCTTCATGTGGTTTTCATGTTCTCAATGTGGAGGGTCCAACCCTCATTCATGCCACTCGGTCTCATCATCCAGAAATCGTACTCTTCGGAACCGAACATCCTCTGGCCGATGGCATGCGGGTTGAAGCAGGACCAGCGATTGTTGTTGTGGTCGAAGGATCAATGGCAACGTGCAGCCGTTTTGACGTTGATGTACCAGATCGAATCATTGAAACAAAAGCTGAAGCAGAATCCGTGCTTCGAGCACTTGCCTCACTCGATGCAACATATCCTGACATCATCCAATTTCTCCAGCAAGCAACGGCTCAAAGGGCTCTCGACTCCCGTTTGGCCTTTGACTCTCTTCCAAAAAGCAACGATGGAAGGGGATCTATTCATGAGGAAATTTCTATACGAAACCGCAGCATTCCAGCCATGGAATCGGTTGAAGCAGCCTTCTCCGGGGAGTCGAGTACCGACGAGTCGTCATGACCAGGCTGAAGGCCCTTGATCTGGTCGGATTTAAGAGTTTTGCCGATCGGACTCGTTTTGAATTTCCCGACGGGATCACGGTCGTTGTAGGACCGAATGGTTCAGGCAAATCTAATGTTGTTGATGCAATTAAGTGGGTGCTTGGTGAACAGTCCATGCGGAGTCTCCGTGGAAAAAATAGCACCGACGTGATCTTTGCTGGTTCGGCGAGTCGAAAGTCACTCAATGTTGCGGAAGTTTCCCTCATTTTCGACAACACCAATCGGGAGCTTCCCGTCGAATCTGACGAAGTTCAAATTGCCCGACGCGTGTACAGAAGTGGGGAAAGTGAATATCTCGTCAATGGGGATACTTCACGACTTCGTGATATTCGCGAGTTGTTTTCAGGAACCGGAGCTGCCACAGAAGCGTATAGCGTGATTGAGCAGGGCCGTGTCGATGCGCTACTTGTTGCCTCTGGCCGTGATCGCCGGATTGTCTTTGAGGAAGCTGCAGGGATCACTCGTTTCCGTGCCCGTCGCGCTGAGGCTCTTCGACGCCTTGAGCGAGCTGAGCAAAACCGGCAACGACTGGCAGATATTGTTGGCGAGGTTTCAAGTCGGCTGCACACTGTCACGCAACAAGCGAAACGGGCAATTCGGTGGCGAACGATGACCGACATGTTGCGTCACTTTCGCATCAGTGCCGCCCGACAGGATCTGTACTCCGTGGATGAAAAGCTCGGTAGCATTTCAAAGGCTATCGAGGAGGCAAAGTCGTGCCATGCCGATGCTGAAGCCTGTATTGCATCAGCAACCTCTCGCCTTGAGACACTCTCTGACAATGAACGCGAGCTCATTCCGCGGCTCGAAAAGCAGCGAGAATCTACCACGCATAAATGTGAACTCGTCGCCGCAGCAGAAACAAAAGTAACTCTCTTACAGTCGCGACAGAAGGAGCTTACCGAGGAACTTGTTCAACGGGATCAGAACTCCAGCAAGCAAAGACGGACACACGCACTCTTGACGGAAAAATCACTGCCGCACAAAACGAACTCAAGCAGCATCTCTCTGAAGCTGAGCGAATTACAACGCTCCAGCAAGAGCAGGAAAATGCCGAAGCAGGCACTCAAGAAAATGTGAGCACAATGCGTCGGCAGCTTGATGCAAAGGCTGATCGTCTTACAAAGCTTCAACATACGCGAATTGGAATCCAAACAACCCGTGATCAGGAGAAAGCGAGGCTTGAAGGCACTGAACGAGAAATGTCTGAATGTCGCGCCCGAATCGAAACTGTACGTGGACAATTAGCTCAAGCACATGAGATGACAGCCACGTGGGAGGGGAATCTATCATCATTACAGCAAGGCTTTGAACGTATCTGTGATGAGATTGAAAAACAGGAACTCCTTCATCACGAAACCTCGAAAAAACTGGATGCCGCCTGGCAATCGCTTGCTTCCTGGAAAGCAAAAGTAGAAGCGTGTGCTGAACGTCGCACTCTCATTGAAGAACTCATCGACCGTCACGAAGGGCTGTCTGACGCATCGCGGCAAATTTTGTTGAGTGATGAGAAGTTACCAGGACTGATTGGTGCCGTCGCTGATCTCATGGTTGCGGATGAAACATGGGCGTCTCTCGTTGATCATTCGCTTGGCATGTATGCACAGTGCTTAGTTGTCGATGTGCTGAAGCCTCTGATTTCTGGGCAAACGTTTTGGACTGACTACCAGCATGTTCGTGAGGCACTTTCCGCAGGCGGAAGAGTATCCCTCATCTCGCTTGATTCACTTCAAGATCCACCGCCATTTGAGACTGAACACGCCGGCGTCATTGGTAGGCTTGATGAACTTATTTCAGAAAACGCCCCCCAAGAAGACAGCGTGCAAGCACTCCTTCGTCACAAACTACTTGGTCGCGTCTGGGTTGTTGACTCACTTGCTCATGCCTCGGAATTAGCTTCGTCTGCACCACTTGGGCTTCTTTTCATTACACGAGAGGGAGCAACCATCTCATCAGATGGCATGCACGAAGTAGGATCTCTTGGAAATAATCTTGCTCTTGTCTCACGACACAGTGAGTACCGCTCGCTTGACGAACGATATCAGGATCTTTCACGATCCGTCTCCAATGAGGAGGCCAATATCAAAAATCTGCAGACGGTGTTGTCGGAAACAAAACTACAGATCCAGCAAGGCATCTCTCGTAAACACCAGACAGGTGAACAAATTGCAGCCTCTCGTGCTGAACTCGGAAGGTCAAAGCGAGAAGGTGAAACGAGCGAGCACACACTCGTTGAAGCAGAAAAGCAACTCAAAGAAACAGAACACCTTCTTGTTGAACATGCAAAAATATTTGATGCCGCAAATGCACATTTGGCAAAGCACGATGACCAGATACACGATGCAGAGGAGGATGTTACATCTGCACGCCTAGCACTCGATTCACTTGATCGGAGCCGAACGGAGGTCACTGCGAGCATTCGACAATTGAGGGAAGAACGGCAGGCATGCGACCAACGAATCAATACCTCGCGTACCGTCGTTGAATCAATGGTTGGTGATGCAGCGATTCGTCGTGCCGATATTGAGGCGGCAGAACGCCGTCGGATGACAGCCAAACAACACCTCACTGAAATTGAATTGTCGTTACTTGCAGCAACATCTGCTTTCTCAGAGGTGGCCGTCTCTGCAGAGTGTTCACGGGACGTTCTTGCCCAGATGACCGCCGATCGAGACGCTATAGCATCGTCAGTACACGCTGAAGATGCAGCCATTAAGAAAGGTCGCGAGGGACTAGCAAAAGCACAGGAAACCATCCATCAACTTGACCTTGAGGCTGGCGAAACCCGTCATCATAAAAATCGTGTAATTGAGCGAATTAGTGATGACTACGAGATTGAAGTGACATCAGAACCACCAGCAGAACCAGCCACCGACGCCGATGGAGTGCCTATTGAAATTCCAGATGACCGGAAGGAACTTGATGAG
>CAXFJI010000106.1:0-7924 GCA_964003275.1 uncultured Planctomycetaceae bacterium | reverse complement strand
AGAGAAGAACTGGTTTGCCTGTGAGTGCGTATATTTCATCAAGCTTTTTCTTCGGAAAGAGTTCCATGAAATAGGGCTGAATTGCTATCGCATCCACATACGGCAACATTTCTTTGACAATGTCCGGATCAAACGTTTGGAATGAAAAACGATCACCAAAGATCAGATGATCTGGATCATATTTTCTATTTGCGGTGCCAACGACACGAAAGTATTCTCTCGCGATGAGACGGAGGAAGGCCTGATCCTTTGAAAGATTTGTGTCGGGTGTCCATGTCTTCAGAAAGTCCTGATACGCTTTTCGTCCTGAAGTGCCTTCGGGAAGTGATCTGATAAAAGTGACCCAATCTTTACCGGTGGAGTTGCTAAGCGGCCAGGCGGCAAGATCGGTCCAGCAATAACCGATGATTTTCTTGGGATGTTGGCGACTTTTTTCACAATTGGCTTTTACGCCAGCGTCGAGTCTGGCCTGTTCTGCTGGGTCAAAGATATCAACGAAATGAAAACTTTTTTCATCTCGATAGGTTGAAATAGGAACGAGATGATTCCAGCTTTCAACATATGGCAGATCACCTCGAAGTTGCTCAGGGCAGCCATATCCGTATGCATTAAAACCTAGTTTTTTGCATGCAATGGAAAAGGCTGTGAAGTCATACCGCTGGCGATGATTGCTAGCGTGCGTGATCCCATGTGCAAAGAAAGGTTGATTCAGAGAATCAACGAGCCAGTGTCGGCCATCAATCTTCTTGATGCTGATGCCAGTGGGCCCAATCTGATCAGCATGAGAAAATTGGTTGGGGATACAAAAAAGGATAAGGATCGGTACATGAAAGAAGCAGCGAGCGAATTGTGAAAAGAGTTGTTGAAACATGAAAGTGGTCTTTGGTAACCCGTTGTGTACTAAGTTGAGTCTCGGAACCGGAGTTGTTTAGGACTGTTGATTTTTTCCTGTCATTCACAAAAGGCCTGACCCGGCTTAGATGCGTTCCTGTGGTAGAATCTGCTTCAGCTCGATTGTTCATGAACTACATGGCGTTGATTCAAAAAGGAGGACAGGTTCGGATCGGTGTTCATGCCTCGAATAAAAAAATGGATTCCATTGCTCTGATACGATTTGTGCTTTTCTTCACTCAACGCTCCATCAACCGTAATTCAGTCAGTGTATTTCTTTTGACCATGCATACTCATCCTCCGTTGAGGGTTGTCATGCCATTAATGCATTGATGACCTTGCCATGCACATCAGTCAGGCGTCGATCAAGACCATTATGGTACCACGTCAGTTTTTCATGATCGAAACCGAGGAGGTGTAAAACGGTGGCATAAAAGTCCCACACAGTTGTTGGATGTATTTCAGCCCGACGACCAAATTCATCGGTAGCGCCATAGCTCAGTCCACCCTTTACGCCTGCGCCCATCATCCAGCACGTAAAGCCATCTGGGTTGTGATCCCGACCGGTGGTTCCTGCTTGATGAGTTGGCATGCGACCAAACTCTGTCGTCCATAAGACAAGTGTGTCATCTAGCAGGCCACTTTGTTTCAAATCTGTTAGCAGTGCCGCTGTAGGTTGATCAAAAATAGGGCAGTGCCGCTCGTAGTCGGATTTGAGTGTTTTATGTGCATCCCAATTCAGCAATCCATCCACGCCGGAGGCACGCGAGGCACAATATAAGTTGACGTACCGCACATCACGTTCAAGTAATCTTCGAGCAAGTACACAGTTGCGTGCATAGGCCGCCTTGAGAGGATTTTCGTCCTCTGTTCCGTAGAGCGTGTGAACCGCAGCTGACTCACGAGATATGTCACATACTTCCGGTGCTGACAGTTGCATGCGAGCGGCTAATTGATAGGCGGCAACCCGAGCCTGGAGATCACTTTCTTCAGGGTGCGCTGCTGCAAATTTTTCATTCAGACGCATTAATAATTGTCGTGCTTCCTTGTCCTCTGATTGAGATATTGATTGGGGTCGCGATAAATTACGAATCGGCTGTTGGTCGCTCATCATGATTCCCTGATGACGGGCGGGAAGAAATCCATTCAACCAATTTGCCTTCCCATTCGGTGGCTCTCCTCTGATGTCGGTGATTGCTACATATGCAGGAAGATTTTCATTCTCGCTACCGAGTGCATAGCTCACCCAGGCACCCGCACTTGGAAAACCTTCTGTTGAATGACCTGTGTTCATAAACACACACCCGGGGCCATGCGTGTTTGTTGTACTGTGCATTCCATGAAGAAATGCAATGTCATCAACATGACGGGACATCTGCGGTAAGAGGGTACTCATGGGTTTCCCGCTTTCACCCACGGGCCTAAACGGCCATGGGCTTTTCATCAGGTTGCCATTTTTACCCTGAAACGATACGAACGCTTCTTCTCCAGGAAGTGGTTTTCCATGGTATTTATCGAGTGATGGCTTGTATTCCCACAAATCCATGGCGGAAGCCGCACCGGGGCAGAAGATCTGGAGCACACGTTTTGCTTTGGCGGGGTGGTGTGTTTGTCCTTGTCCTGGATGCCAGTTCGAGGGTTCTGCGAACAGCTCATTCTGAAAGAGGGATAAGAGCCCGATGCCGCCGAGCCCTGTGTAGACATTTCCTAAGAAGGAACGTCGGGTAAGTCCTGAGAGAGATGTGTTATTGGACATAGATCATTTCACTTGTATTCATGAGTACACGACACAGAGCATCGAGTCCATGATGCTTGGCCCAGTCACAACATATCCTGATTTCTTCATCAGTTGCAGGCCGTGAATAACACAGGTGATACGCATGATTGATTTGCTCACGAAGGTCATCACCCGCTTCATTTTTTAGCCGCCGTGCCAACGCATGTGCCATATCTAATGTAAAGCTGTGATTGAACATGGTGAGCGCTTGGAGAGGCGTTGTAGTTTCAGCTCGTTTGGGAGATGAGAATGTGCAGTCTGGTTGATCAAACTCAGTCATGAGATCAACGACTGAGGATCGGGCATTCTGATGGTAGACTGCTCGGCGATAGGTTTCTGGGCCATGCTTGTTAAGTGGAAGATAGGTGCAGACGTTATCTTGGAGGAACGTGTACAGCCGAAACCCCGGACCGCCACCTGTCGTATCAAGTGTATTGGCTACCGCAAGCATGGTATCCCGAACCTCTTCTGCTGAAAGGCGACGTGGGGGAAACCGCCAGAGGAATCGGGAACGTCCATCGATGGTGGCTGCATCGTTTCGAAATTTCGATGATTGACGGTATGTTTTAGAAAGCATGATACGCCGATGCATCGCCTTTATTCGCCAGCCACTTTCAACCAGCTTGAGAGCAAGAAAATCAAGCAACTCAGGATGCGTTGGCCGACCTCCCATGTAGCCAAAGTCACTTGGTGTATCAACAATGCCGGTGCCGAAGTGATAATGCCATAGTCGATTGGCAAGTACTCGTGGTGTAAGTGGATTATCAGGATGCAATAGCCAGTCTGCGAAGGCTAGTCTGCGTTTTGACTCTGACACATCTGGGTCAAGGCGATAGGAGAAGCCATTGTCCGATGTGTCATTTAGAACGGTCAGACTTGCCGGAACAACGTCTGCTCCCTGTTTCTGTGGGTTGCCACCAAGAAAAACATGAAACGGTCCCTTGGCATCATCGTCTACTCGCGTTCCAATCCAGACAGATGGCAATGCCGGAACCTTGCTAATTGCTTGCTTGACATCAGCCAGCAACTGCCCCAGTTCTTGCTTTTTGGCCCGGTCGTTCGCGGTCGTCTCAAGTTGAAGCAATCGATGATTCAGGATGATATCTTTTGCAACTGGCTTGCGATCACGGCTGCTGGTAATGACCTGCCAGGCATGACCATCCATTGATACTTCGATTCTGTATTCAGCGACGAATGTAAAAAGACCATGCTCTGGATGAGCCTCATTTTTTGCACTGGAAAAGACAATGCGGTTGATTTGTGTTGGCTTTGCAAGCTCGATCGTAAGATCGCTGCCTGCAGCAAGAAATCGCTCTCCAGTCTTGCCATCAATCGCATGGTGAGGTCCATAGGCTTCTGGAAAGTCCTCGATTTTTCGTGCACGACCAGCGGCATGCCCACCATGACGCGAGAGAGCAACATTTTTTGGTGGCTCACTTGTCGACCATACTTCAAACTCATCGATAGCAAATCCACTTGTTGAGTTTGGGTTTTTGTCTTGTGCCTCACAGACTAGCCGAACAAACTTTGCCGTCACCGGCTCAAAGGAATCTGTGGTTCCGGTACGGTCAACAGGGGTTCGTGTCCATGTGGATTCATATTCCTTTAGTTTCTTCCGTGCCCGCTTGATAAGAGAAGCATCAAGTTCCGCAAGCAATGCTTCAAGCTCAGCCTTCCGCTCGTTGAGAGGTTGAATTTTTTTAGCTCGAGCCCGTCTCTTCTCGTGAGTTGCAAGTGGAGCTGAACCATGACGAATGCCTGAAAATGTGGCATAGAGTCCGTAATAATCTTCTTGGGTAATAGGATCAAACTTGTGGTCATGACACCGAGCACAACCAATCGTTATCCCAAGGAATGCTTCACTTGTTGCACGAATGATTTCATCGAGCGTATTTGCTCGAATCTGTGCTGCCTGTACAGGATCTCTATTTCGGACATCGTCATAGGGCCCGGCAACCAGAAATGCAGAACCAACTGCAATGTCAGGGTTATTCTCTCCAAAAACATCACCTGCGATATGCTCACGAATGAACTGGTTAAACGGCTTGTCTTCATTGATGGAGTCAATGACATAGTCGCGAAACGGCCAGATGTTATCGAGGATAACATTTCGTTCGTACCCGTTGCTTTCGCCAAAGCGAACAACATCTAACCAGTGACGACCCCAACGCTCTCCATAATGAGGTGATGCGAGTAGCCGCTCAATCAGTTTTTCATACGCCTGTGGGTCAGGATCTGTAACAAATGCAGCAACATCATCTGGGGTGGGTGGCAAGCCAAGAAGGTCGTACGTTGCTCGACGAATCAGTGTGCGACGGTCTGCTGGAGGATTAAGGACAAGTTTATTTCCAGCAAGTTTTTCCTCAATATAGTCATCAATGCTTGTGCCATGCGCTTGGAGTGGTTGATAGGCCCACCACGACGCATCTGCCTTTGATGGTTCCTTAATCACCAGGCCATCAGGCCAGGCTGCTCCTTCTCTGATCCACTGTTTGAGGAGATTGACCTCTGCCACGTTCAGCGGATCGCCTTCCTTCGGCATGGCAGGAGGTTCTCCGTCCTGTGATGTGACCACCTCAATCAAGTAGCTATGGTCTGCATCATCTGCAACAACATACTCGTTCGCTTGTAGGTCATCGATGGTCGCGAGTGATAGATCACCTTTCTTGTTTCCAGGTGAATGACAGCCGATGCAATGCTGCTCAATGATCGGCACAATCTGCTTGTGAACGTCAAGTCGTTCTTCAGCAACTACAATCGGTGCTGCAACCAAAGCGATGATTAACAAGCCAAGGATTCGCCCCATGATCTTACGCAACCGATTACGAGGTGTTTGATCATAAAAATCTAATGATACACGACGTCAAGCAAGAAAGCGAAAACGTGGCATACGACCAGGGAAAAGAAATGCTTCGCCGCAGGATCCCAACGCATCCAAGCACAGTGATAGACAGTACACGGAGAACGGGTGTCATCATGGTTCGAGGTAGGTCGAAAACAGCGTGGCAAAAGTTGCTGCCACGAGACGTTTGATGCCTCCAAGCCAAACAAATGGATGGTCAGAGAGGCCTGATGGTGCCAGATGATTATTTCACAGCAACGATATAGCACAACCAACTTGGATGGCTCGGTGCCTGCTCTGCCTTATTCCACTCTCCTGTCTCTTCACCGTCCTCGTCTTCTTCTTCCCAGTACACATAGGACTTCTTGAAACCAGCTTCTTCGAGCAGCTCTCGAACCTCTGCGATTGTCCAAAATCTCCAGTTGTACTGAAAAGCATTACGTAACTTGCTTCCATCAGCAAACTTAAAGGAAATTGAAAAATCAGCTTCGTGCGTGACTGGATTAAATTGAACCTGCTTCCAGTGATAACTGAAGCCTTTCTTTCCTTTTTTAATGACCCTTTTGTCAACGGAATCTTCTGCATAGCAAGCGCCACCACCCATCATATCCATCACCATGATGCTCTGGCGACTCATATTCGCTTTGGCGATACGAAAGTATTCCAGCAACTCTGTTCTTGTCTTGAATAACCAAAAGGAGAAATTTTGTGCAGACAAAACATCGACAGTTGGTCGTGTTTTCTCTCGGACATCTTTTTCAAGTATGCGAACGCGTGCTGCCTGCGTTGGCTTTAGCTTCGAGAGATTATGTTTCTCACCCCATGCCAGTGGTTCAGGGTCAAGATCAACCCCGAGTGCCGTTCTCTGACGGCCAAGTTTGACCCATTCACAGCAGATGGAGAACGTACCACAAAAATCTTCACGTAGTGTAGTTGGTTTACGATGGAATTCATCTTTGAATGCCTTGTCAAAAAACTCAACTTCATGTTCAGGAGCCTGGACTGACTGCAAGTAACATTTGTACTTGTCAGCCTTTTCAGCCATTGTTCGACGTTTTTTTTTCGCACTCATAAACGATGTTCCTTGTACATTGAGAATCTGCGTGTTCTGGTATGGGTCTTCCTCGTGAAACACAATCACGCGCAGACTGAGTTATGATCGTACTTTCGATTCAGCGGGAGTCAAAAGGGGCTCCTTCAGCGGGCTATGCTCCTGTCTCAGCCAAACCAGTACGTCCATATTTCGGAATACACCTCTTCATTCACGATTCACGGGAATGACCGCCGAATGCAGAACTGTTGTAGCCGTGCATCTCCTGGCACGGTCCATGGGCTGTGGATTATCAGCGACCGGAAGTGATTGTGCCAGCTCGACAGCGATTTTCTGAGACCTGGAGCCGGTGAATTCACACTGACAGTACTCCTTATTGTTGAACCATCCCGTGAGAGTCTCTAAGTTGGAGATGAATTCAAGTTATCAAAGGTTGTTCAATGAAATATCTGTTTTGTCTTGCCTTGATGCTTTTGTTGAGTGGTGACGCCAGTAAGAATGTTGTCTTTTCTACCGGCTATGAAAAAGATGAAAGAACGTCTGATCTTGAATTCGATTTACCGAAAGCAAAAGATGCTGTGGGGCGGTCAGGCGTTGTTTCACGTAGTGGCAAATATTCCATTCGACATAAAATTGCAAATTCAAAGGAATACATTTCTCATAATGCCCATCGGGCCGAGTCGACAACGATGCACCATAGTGCATCACGGTATAACGAAGGCGATCACTTTCGTTACCAGTTCAGTATTTACCTGCCAGCTGACTGGGAAGTAGATAGTCGTGACTCTATTGATATTTTTTGGCAATTTAAGCGATTTGATGGAGGCCCGGATATTTTTATTGCGGTCAAAGGAACCGATATTGTTTTGCGATCCAATGGTCTTAACAACAGGCGACAGGATGCACTCGTGAAGGATTACAAGGCAGGAAGGTGGTATGACTTTCGGTTTGATATCCTCTGGTCAGCAGGATCAGAGGGGCAATTAAGAGCTTTTATGAAGTCGGGTGATGAAAAAGAATATGTAGAGGTCGCATCTTTCAAAGGCGCTACGGCACAGCGTGATACCAATAACAGTACCTACCTGAAGTGGGGTGTATACAAACCGGATTTTGATAAATCAACGGTTAAGAATCCCCGGGTTATTCATCATGATCAAATATCAGTTATGAAACTTTAATCGCGCAGTGTACGTTTGACGTACACAATGAACTGCCGACAAGAAAAACATCACCGTCCTCGTCCATCGTGGATAGTAAGTGTTCAAGTTTTTTCTGATCCCATCGACGCGTCGCTTTCGTAGTCGAGCCTCACCGTGTGTGGCCTACGAATGCGATATGGATACAGAATGATCCATCACAAGGG
>CAXFJI010000105.1:0-8000 GCA_964003275.1 uncultured Planctomycetaceae bacterium | reverse complement strand
TGCCAAGCTACCAAGGGTAACAGAAGGTAGTGCTGTATGTATTATGGGTATTACAGTTACGCGACAACGGCCAGCTACGGCCAGTGGAATAATTTTCTTGACGATCGAGGATGAGACTGGAACGGCCAATATCGTTGTTCATCCGCGAGTCTGGGGGCGATCAGGTGCTGCTGCCCGTCGAGCTTCTGTTCTTGTTGTTCATGGATGTGCCCAACACCGTGACGGGGTCATACACGTGGTTGCGAGCCGGTTAGAGGCCAATCGTATTCAAGGCTTGCCAAAAATGTCCAGGGATTTTTGCTAGTTCTGATCACTCAGAATAAGTTTGTGAAGCCAGTTCTAACAGTGTGCATGGACAACAGAATAACTTTGCGTAGAACACACTGCATGCAAACATCGATTACGGAAACAAATCTGGGCGTCGGTAAACTCTTTCGAGGCAAAGTAAGAGATTGCTATCGATTTGAGGATGCTTCATACGGAGAGGTTCTCCTCATTATAAGCACGGATCGAATCAGTGCTTTTGACTGGATCTTGCCATCACCTATTCCAGATAAAGGAAAAGTGCTCACGGGTATTTCAGCTTTCTGGTTTAAATGGTTGGCTGATAGTCGTGATCCTCTTGAGCATCACCTTATTACAACCAATGTTGACGATATGAACTTGCCGCAATCGATTGACCGTGAATCCCTTCGGGGGCGATCAATGCTTGTTCGAGCTAGTAAAGTGATTCCATTCGAGTGTGTTGTGCGTGGTTCACTCGCTGGTTCTGGCTTATCGGAATACCAAAGAATGGGAACCATATGTGGAGAACGGTTGCCTTCAGGGCTTCGCGCTGGAGATCGATTGCCTTATCCGATTTTTACACCAGCCACAAAAGCAGAGACTGGACATGACGAAAATGTATCGTTTGCAACCATGTCAGCGGTTCTCGGAAAGGACTTAGCTCAGACATTACGTGAACGGAGTATCGCATTATTTAATCGTGGTGCGGACTACGCGTTAGATCATGGGATTGTAGTGGCTGATACCAAATTTGAGTGGGGATTAGCCCCTGACGGAACCATTTTGCTGATTGATGAAGTCTTGACTCCAGACAGTTCTCGTTTCTGGCCTTCTTTTGCTGTTGGGCAAGGTCAGGTGCCTGACTCTTTCGATAAACAGTTCGTTCGGGACTGGTTAGAATCAAGTGGATGGGATAAGAAAAGCCCGCCCCCTGCCCTTCCAGATGACATCGTATTGAAGACTCGGGAGAAATATCTGGAGGCCTACACTGTCTTGACTGGGGAAAATCTCTAAATAGACGGTCTTAACTGCCCTAGGGATCGATCGTTTTCCAAACTAAACTCTACTGAACACTTTTTCCTCTTCCATTTAGATATTTGACATGCTTCGATACTGGACTGCTGGCGAATCGCATGGCCCTGCTCTCATCGCTCTTGTGGATGGTTTTCCTGCAGGCCTTTCAATTGACAATGATGCCATCAACGAAGAACTCCGGCGACGCCAAGGAGGCCATGGTCGTGGCGGACGGCAGCGAATAGAAACAGATTCCGTCACGTTTTTGTCAGGGTTATGGCGAGGAGTCACTCTTGGAAGTCCTCTTGCTTTAGAAGTTGTTAATCGTGATGCCAAGCTTGAACGGTTGGAAGATGTTGAGCGACCTCGGCCAGGTCATGCTGATTTAGCTGGTAGCCTAAAGCATCTCGGTGGCGTTCGTGCTGTTCTCGAACGTGCCAGTGCTCGTGAAACGGCGGCTCGTGTGGCTGCGGGTGCCCTCGCTCGGCAGTTGCTTGCTCGGTTTGGAGTTGAGGTTGTAGGCTGGGTCAGGGAACTTGGTGGGATGGACATTGGAGGCCCTGAGGCTGTTCTGAAAACATGTTCACCATCAGAGTTGCGATCTCTTCGTGACTCAAGTGCAGTCTACTCATTGTTTCCAGATCAGGATCATGATGTGACGGCATTTATTGACAAAACTGGGAAAGAAGGTGATACGCTTGGCGGAGTTGTTGAAGCACAGGTCTTTGGTCTACCCATCGGCCTTGGTACGCATTCGCAATGGGATCGTAAACTCGATGGAAAAATAGCTCAGGCAGTGATGGCAGTACAGGCCATAAAAGGTGTTGAGATTGGTATGGGTTTTGAGGCCGCTCGTCGACGTGGCTCTGAGGTGCATGATGCTATCCATTTTGAAGCTGAGAAACGTCAGACATCAACTTTGGGATTCAGTCGTCCAACCAATAATGCTGGAGGCCTTGAAGCAGGCATGACCAATGGACAGCCTTTGGTTGTGAAGGCTGCCATGAAGCCGATTAGTACACTTCGAAAGCCTTTGGCATCAGTGAATTTGCGTACAAAGGAATCTGAGGATGCAGCCTATGAGCGAAGCGACGTATGTGCGGTTAGCGCCTGTAGTGTGATTATAGAAAATGTCGTGGCCTTTGAAGTGGCATCTGCTTTTGTTGACAAGTTAGGTGGCGACAGTCTTGAGGAGATGCAGGCCCGTTTGGACCTGTATCACGATTTAGCAAGAACAAAGTGATGCCATTCCTGTAGAAGCAAGTAAGGAACAAGGATGTTCATTGAGCAATCAAAAGCCAAGATTCGTTTTGCGAGGCTGGTTTTTTTGGTGCTTGGAGTCATGCCCGTACTCGTACTGACATGGTGGGCTATAAAAAGAAATTCGTTGGAGCACCTTGCCTCATTTCGGAGAGAAATTGAACAGCAGCTCGGAGAGCCCCTCGGCATTCAAAAGATTGAGCATGTTCGTCCTGGTGTTGTGCGATTGTGGGGATGTGAAGTTTTGTCTCCTCGTGGTGACGTCCTTGTTCGGTTGCCAGAAATCGAGGTTGAAACCTCAGCAACTGAGATGCGGATGACGATCCCTTCGATGGAGTGTGGTGCAGATGTTATGTCGGTGATGGCATCATTGGGAAAGGCTTGGCTGTTTGAGCCAGTTCGCTTCTCCCGGTCATGGATCATTGATGTTCATGCCTTTCGGTGGATGCGTATGGATTCGGATGGGACGTTACCAACCGAGGATTCCACACGGATCTCTTACGAGCCATTTCCGCTAAGAATAGAGTGTGTGGCAGCTGGAGGTTCTCGAGCCATCCGATTTCATCGCGTCAGTAGCGATAGTGACGAGGTGCGCGTTATTGCGACTGTTGAGGACGGTACGGAATTACATGTGCACGGAACGGTGGAAACACCAGTTCCTTGGCATGTCCTCAAGGTGTGTGTTCCGGACCTTGCCGAAGTGATTCGCCTGGGACCAACGGCTCTGGCGACAGGCGTGCTGAGTGGTCACTATGAGGATGGATCATGGTCAGCCGAAATGACGGGCCGTGTTGAAGGTGTTCAGATGGAGGAACTATCAACGTGGAGTCACGATTTGGAGGGTGTTGCGACACTGCAGATTGAAAGACTTCAGTGGCACAAGGGCCGGCTAAAGTCTCTGGCTGCTACGGTGGCTGCAGCGCATGGGATCCTGTCACAATCGTTGTTAGGAGATCTGGTTACCGCTTTTGGATGTCGAGCAGGTCCGGCATTTCACGCACTGGATGGGAAACAGAGGCGAGTGTTTGATGACCTAAACATAGATGTGTTTATCGATGAGAACGGCCTCCGTCTCAAGTCGGAAGGAGCATCTGATGGTGTGCTTGTCCGTTGCCAGGGGCTTTCTTTGTTGCAAGAGCCTCTTGAGGTCGTGCCGTTGGACCGCTTGTCGTGGCTCCTCCGGCCAGGCGGTGTTTTGGAAGTGTCTCATCCGTTGTCAAGTTCATGGCTTCTTCAGGTGTTGCCAATGGCGGTGGGTGCCAGCCGGGATCGTGAAAATACGGCGACTCGGCCTTTGGTGAATGATCAGGAGTAAGAGTGACCTGTTTTTGACAAAAGTTTGAATTGGTGTCGACCAGCCGTGCGCGTGGGAAAGAAGCCTCTCTTTAAAGGCGTTTGAAATGACCGTATTTTCAACGAGTAGGATGATGTTGTGCTTTAGGTTTTGGTGAAGGTTGGCATAAAAACCTTCGTGTATTCCATTCCAATAGTTCAACATGGGCATATATGGGGAAGTTGATTCCACGCAGGGGGCATTCTTGTGCTGGAATAGATTGTTTTCACGTGGAATGTTGCTCACTGTCCTCGTGGGGCGAGTCGCGTGAAGAACCGCCTCTTCTTCAGTCAATGGCCAGGCTTCTGAAATAAACTTACTGGTCGTTTTTTGCGAGTTCGGCGTGCTCTTTGGTGCTGTTTTCGCTGGGGACTGTTGCAAAGAAGGGCATGAGCGGTAAACTTCGAGATGTACAAGATGTTATTTCCAAAACAACAAATGCCACCCATAGGCGGGTGGAAATCCTGATGTCGCTTACTAAGGAACGTAAAGAGGAACTTATCGACGCCTATCGGCGTGGAAAAGCTGATAATGGATCGGCAGAAGTTCAGATCGCCCTTCTCACGGGTCGCATTTCTCATTTGACAGATCACTTCAAAAAGCACAGTAAAGACTTTGCCAGTCGGCGAGGTTTGCTAATGATGGTGAGCCGTCGCCGTCGTCTGCTTGACTATCTCAAGAAAGTTGCACCCCAACGTTATCTTGATGTCATCAAGCGTCTTGAGATTCGTAAATAGAGACTCGTTTCAAGTGGTATTTGTTGGTGGGTACACCCTGCACGGAACCAACATTCTCTGTCAGTAGTTATTGGTTATTTGGAAACGATTTATTTAATTTGCGATCAAATTAGAAGTGGACTTGAAGGTCATCAATATAAGTGAGCCCAAATTGTAGGGTCTTAGTGAAGGAAGGAAGAAACAAGTGAAACAGCGAGTTGAAAGAAAAATTGGAGAAAAAACATTTGCAATTGAGACGGGTTTTCTGGCTAAACAGGCAGCTGGATGTGTTCTTGTTTCTTATGGGGAGACGACTGTTCTTGTTGCGGCTGCAACCGGAGCGCCTCGGCCCGGAATCGACTTTTTCCCACTTACATGTGACTACCGTGAGCGAACAGCCGCAGCCGGAAAGTTTCCCGGTGGATTTTTGAAGCGAGAAGGTCGTCCGACAATGAAGGAGACTCTCACAAGTCGACTCATCGATCGTCCCATCCGTCCTCTTTTTCCGGAAGGATTTTATGACGAAGTTCAGATTCAAGCCTCTGTACTGGCCAGTGACAGACAGAATGACCCAGATATTCTTGCAATGAATGGAGCATCTGCCGCTCTCAGTATTTCGTCACTTCCGTTTCAAGGACCACTTGGAAGTGTTCGCTTGGCTCAAGTGAATGGTCAGTTCATTCCTTTCCCAAATCAGGATCAATTGGAGGAGAGTGATCTTGATTTAGTTGTATCAGGAAGTACTTCGGCAATTCTTATGATTGAGGGTTTTGCCCGTGAAATGCCGGAAGAGAGAATGCTTGAAGCCCTTGATGAGGCCCACCGGCACATCCGGGTTCTTTGTGAGATGCAGGAAGAGCTCGTTGCCAAAGCAGGTAAGCCAAAGAAAGAGTATGAACTTGCGGATTATTCTTCCCTTCGAGAAAAGCTCGTCCGTGATTATCTAGCGGATCTAAAAGTCGCCAACAGCATTGCAGTGAAACAAGATCGAGGTGAGGCTGTAAAGGAACTCCGAGAAAAGGCGAAGGCTGTGGTTGTGAAAGATGAAGTAGCCACAGGTGTTGATGAATCAGATGTCGTAAGTGAGTCAGACTTTTCGCATGTTTGGCACGGGCTGGAGGAACAGGCCGTGCGCGAATTAATTCTTGAAGGAAAACGACCAGATGGACGTGATTACACGTCACTTCGGCCCATTGAATGTGAAGTGGATGTACTTCCTTGTGTTCATGGCTCGGCAGTCTTCCAGCGAGGTGAAACACAGGCGTTGATTACTATCACACTTGGGACGGGAAAGGATGAGCAGCGAGTAGATGGACTGATTGATGAGTATTCAAAAAAGTTCATGCTGGATTACTACTTCCCTTCTTTTTCAGTTGGTGAAGTTCGCCCCATTCGTGGTCCTGGTCGGCGAGAGATAGGCCATGGTGCTCTTGCTGAACGAAGTGTAAATCCAATTTTGCCGGAAGCGGATAAGTTTCCTTACACAATACGAGTCATTTCCGACATCCTTGAATCGAATGGTTCAAGTTCGATGGCCTCTGTCTGTGGAGCTACGCTTGGCCTCATGGCTTCAGGAGTACCGATCACAAATCCTGTTGCTGGAATTTCAGTTGGCTTGGTCAAACAGTCAGAAGATCAATGGGTGTTACTGACAGATATTATCGGCGATGAGGATCACTATGGTGATATGGACTTCAAGATCGCTGGTTCTCAAGATGGCATTACTGGTATTCAACTTGACCTCAAGATCAATGGAATCTCTCCAGAAATTATTAAGGCAACGCTCAAACAGTCCCGAGAGGCAAGGTTAGAGATTCTTCGAACTATGCTATCGGCCATACGTCGACCTCGTGAGGAAATCTCGTCATTGGCTCCACGTCTTCTTCGAACTCACATCAACCCCGAAAAAATAGGTCTCTTGATTGGTCCTGGGGGTAAGACAATCCGTTCGATTCAAGAAACAACTGGTGCCAGCATAGAAGTAGAGGATGATGGAACAGTGACTGTTGCCAGTCATGAGTCAGAGGGCGCGATGTCTGCGATGGCTCAGGTCGAGGCGCTCACGGCTTCAATTCAAATTGGTCGTATCTATGAAGGACGTGTGACGAGCGTGAAGGACTTTGGCGCCTTTATTGAACTTGTGCCAGGGAAGGATGGGCTTTGTCACATTAGTGAGCTTTCTAATGAGTATGTTGGCAATGTTGCTGATATATGTCGTGTTGGTGATACAATGCGAGTGAAGGTGATTGCGGTAGATGAGCAGGATCGGGTGAAGCTCAGTCGGAAAGCTGTTCTTGAGGAGGAGACAGCAGAAGCGACAGAGGAACAGCCGCAGACTTGATAATCATGCAGCACTAATTTTGTCGAACTGAGTGTGGCTTCACCATGTCTTCAGACGACCAGATATCGTCCGTACGGGCTGAAACATATGCGGAGTTTGCAGCTCTTGTAGGTGCTCTTGCGCATGAGATCCGGAATCCACTTTCCACCATTCGTCTCAATATGGAGTTGCTTGCAGAAGACTTTGGTGAAACAAAACCCGATTCATCGACGAAGCAACGAGATCGGCGAGCGAAGGCAAAAATCGACCTTGTTCGCCATGAGTGTGATCGACTGCAAAAACTATTAGGGGATTTTCTTGATTTTGCGAGGCAAGAATCTCTGACCCTTGAACCAGTTAATCTCAATGTCGAACTTTCACAATTACTAGACTTTTTTGCGCCACAATGTCGTGAATCTCACGTGGATGTTGTTCGATATCTAGATCCGGAACTTCCGAATGTACGAATTGATCGTGAGACGTTTCGTTCTGCTGTATTGAACTTACTTATCAATGCGGTTCAGGCGATGGAAAGCGGTGGGCAAATTGTCGTGCGTACTCGTGCTGCTGGATTGGGAGTGATCTTGGAACTGATCGATACTGGTCCGGGCATGAAAGAAGAGACTCTCGCAAAAGCTTTTCGTGCCTTTTATTCGACGAAGCAGGGTGGATCAGGGCTTGGATTGCCAACTGCTCGAAAAATCATCGAATCGCACGATGGAACGATTGATGTTGAAAGTGTACCTGGACGTGGGACAAAGGTGACGATGTGGTTGCCAGCTCCGCCCCGTTTGCCTCCGAGCGGATAGGTGTCCTATTTGGCAGGCCAGTTGTTCTGGCTAGACGATACACCTCATCAGGGCGTACGATCATGAAAAATAACTAATATTGTGAGTGCCTGTATTTCTCTGTTCCTATGACTTCTCTTCGTGACGCTACTGATGATTCTAATGAGACTGGTTCACAGGAATTGGTCTCTGTACTCGTTGTAGATAACGATATTGCTCATGCTCGCACTATGGGGGAGTGCTTGAGTCGAATCGGTTACCGTGTATCTGTGGTGGGGAGTGGC
>CAXFJI010000104.1:0-8118 GCA_964003275.1 uncultured Planctomycetaceae bacterium | reverse complement strand
CCAAATAGAACCATGATGTGTGTGAAGCACATCTCCACATCCTAACGACTTAATGATGATCTCATGAGAATAGGCAAAACAATAGGTACCGTAACACTCGTTGAACCCCACCAAACTATGCGAGGTGGTGTTCTCAAACTTGTAGTCCCTCTTTCACATGATGAACTTTATTCACAAGGACATACCCGTGAACCCATTGTGGCGTGGGACGATTTAGGAGCCGGTGATGGACAACTGGTCGCATTCAGCGAAGGGGGTGAAGCAGCACAACCGTTTCGTCCAGAACAGAAACCAGTGGACGCCTACATTTCCGCCATCATAGACCACCTCGAACTGCCCAATTCATCTGCATAATCCGCACATACATGCCTGCATGATCTGCATAACCAAAAATCCGACCGACACCGAAAAAGTAGGTAAGAATCAATACAGACGTTTCATTTTCACGAAGGAGCATGCTCAACACCATGGCTACGGTAAGTACCAGTACGAAGTCTCTCTCGCAACTGAAAGAAGAGATATGCGACATTGGTCGACGTATCTACAACAAGGGATTTGCAGCCGGAAACGATGGAAATATCTCGTTTCGCCTGAACGATAAAGAGGTGTTGTGCACACCGACCATGATTTCGAAGGGATTTATGAAACCTTCTGATCTCTGTATTGTCGATATGGACGGAAATCAACTGGCTGGGCAACGAAAGCGATCAAGTGAAATTCTTCTTCATCTCACAATTATGAAGGAGCGCTCTGATATCAATAGTGTCGTGCATTGTCATCCACCGCACGCCACTGCGTTTGCAGTCGCCAGAGAACCGATTCCTCAGTGCGTCCTACCTGAGGTGGAGGTGTTTCTTGGTGACGTACCCATTACCCGGTATGAAACTCCCGGTGGGCAAAAATTTGCTGATACAGTGAAACCGTTTGTTCAGCAGTCAAATGTTGTCATTTTGGCAAATCATGGCACGGTCAGTTTTGGTGAAACAGTGGAAAAAGCCTATTGGTGGACAGAGATTCTCGATGCGTATTGTCGTATTTTGATGCTTTCGAAGGATCTTGGACGGGTAACCTACCTCACAAAAAATGAGACAAAGGAACTACTCGATCTGAAAGCAAAGTGGGGCTACAGTGATCCACGTTTAGACGCGAATATGGAAAACTGTGACATTTGTGCAAATGACATTTTTCGCTCAAGTTGGGGAGCAACAGGCGTGACACGAAAAGCCTTCGACGCTCCACCTCCGATGGGGGCTGAATCAACATCAAACGATATTGATCAAGAAGCACTTGTGCGAGTTGTCACTGAACAGGTCTGCAAACAGCTCGGCATCACAGCTGCATAGCCTACCGGCGCAGACAGTTTACGAAGGGAAGAAGACGGAATGAAGGTTGGCATTATTGGTGGTGGCGGAATTGTCGGATCCTCTGCAGGCTTTGCACTGCAACTTGGCGGGATTGTTCATGAGATTGCCATTGTTGATGCAAATCATGACTTGGCGGACGGTCAGGCCCTCGACATGCTTCACGGCACAGCTGCAGTCTCGGATCAGGTTATCTATGCGGGTGAGTATGAGTGCCTTGCTGACGCAGATATCATTTGTATCACAGCAGGACTCCGGCGGAAGCCTGATGAAAGCCGTTTAGCACTCATCAATCGAAATGTCGAGCTCTTCAAAACGATTCTCAGTTCGGTTCAATCAGCTGGACTGAAAGCTGATGCCATGATTCTGGTTGTAAGTAATCCTGTCGATATTCTTACGTACCTCGCCGAGAAGGCTCTGGGCCTTTCTTCTGGTCGCGTACTTGGACTTGGAACCCTTCTTGACACCCTTCGTTTTCGCAGTTTGCTTGCAATGAACTTGAAGGCCCCCGCGACACAATTAGAGGCCATGATTATCGGTGAACATGGCGACAGCATGGTGCCGGTATGGTCCAGTGCATCCATCGCGGGCCTCCCGCTGGAAAAATGGCCAGGATTTACACCAAGACTTGGTGAGGAGATTTTTCTCCGAGCCAAGACCTCAGGCGCAGAAATGATTAAGAAGAAGACCGGAGCGGGCTTTGCCGTTGGAGTTTCTATCGCAGAAGTCATTCACTCCATCGCGTTGGATGCAAAGCGTGTCATGCCGGTGTCAACTGTCATGCAGGGTGCTTATGGACTACGAGATGTAAGCATCTCGGTTCCAACCGTTATTGGCCGCAATGGTGCTGAAACGATTGTTGAATTGGACCTCTGGCCAAAAGAGAATCAAGGGCTCCGACGAAGCGCTGGTGTCCTGCAGGACACGCTTCAAAAAGTCCTCTAGCCAGCATTCTGCAAACAGCGATCTACCGCCCTTCTTCCAGATTGTCCTCAGCCGGACATGACCGTGTTGAAGAGCTCGATCCTCCGGAACAGGCTGTCTACTTGTTGTTAGGAATTTTTATCTGGATGTTTTTATAGAACACCATACTCTTTGGATCGTGTGCCTGCAGGGCAATTTGGCCGTGGGACAGAAGCCGGCGTTCCCGTCCTTTTTTTCGCTTTGGTTCTGCAGGCTCCTCATATTCGACAACACGCTGATCATTGATTGCGATCGTTATTTTTTTCCCATGAACGCGTATTGAATACTCGAACCACTCTCCATCAGCAACCGGTGACTGGTCAATATCTTTCACATCAACAAGACTGCCTGTTTTTCGTTTATCTGGATACGCATCACAGATCTGCGCTTCATAGCCCTTTTTGAGTGCCCCCTCCTGTGCTTCTGTATGAAAAAAAACTCCTCCGTTTGAACCTGGCAATGCCTTCACATCCATCTTGAGTTCGAAGTCTCGAAAGTCGTGGTTGCTGACAGGACCAACATATACCAGATGTGCCATTGGACCACCTCCTGCTGCAATAGCGCCTTCCTGAATGTGGAATGACTCAGGATGGGCTGTTGCACGCCAGCCCTCAAGACTTTTCCCATCAAAAAGATCTTGCCACGTATCTTCGGCACCACATGTGTGATGAAGACTCATGAAGACAATCCAGCTTGCGACAACGACCAGTCTGCTTTTCATCTCATTCCTCCTTCGCATCAAACGGGCTATGATTGCACCATCTCCTCGGCAGGGATACACGTGTTATTCATTCACGGGCACTTTACGCCAGTGAGGCATGTCCTCAAACGAGCATCGATTTTTGAGACCTTTATGATACGGTACACTCGTACGAACACCATCAACATTTTTTGACTTTCTAACGAACTGTCGGGCCAAATGCTTTCGATCAAACAACTCTTAGACATTTGTGAGGGCGTGCCCCGCCGTGATTATGCACCAGGAGACATACTGCTCCACGAGGATAGGCCATCATCAGGCATGCTTCTTTTCTTGGTATCTGGTACTGTTGAAATCATCAAGGGCGATGACATTCTGATAACAAAAGTCCTAAAGCCGGGCTCACCAATCGGTGAAATGTCACTGTTACTCAGGAGACCCATCACGGCTACGGTACGTGCTGTTACTCCAACATGTTGCCTTGTGGTGGAAGACGGCATCTCATTTCTCAAATGCCATACGGATGTCCTTCTAACGGTCAGTGAACTTCTTGCGCAAAGGCTCCATGCAGCAACAACATATCTTGCTGACATCAAGCAACAATACAAAGAACGTGACCCAAGCCTGGCTATGATTGATGAGGTGCTGGATGCGCTCATCCATCAGGCTCACGACGACGATGAACCCGCCAGTGGATCAGAACGCGAAGCCGACCCAAATAAGTAGCTCACTTATGAACGTACTCCTGGTTGCCGATCTCCACTACACCCTCCAACAGTATGACTGGCTTCAACAGGTAGCTGCTGAGTTTGATGCGGTCGTTATCGCTGGTGATCTCCTTGAAGTGGCATCGCCGGTTCCACGGGAGGGCCAAATGATTGCCGTTTTGAAGCATCTTGAAGCTCTTCAAAAGAAAACCTTCCTCATGGTGTGCTCTGGCAATCATGACCTCACTGGCAGAAACGAGGCTGGAGAGAAGTCAGCCGTGTGGATGCGTGAGGTGCGGAATCTAAATATTCCATGCGATGGACAAACACTCACGCAACACGATCTCACGATCTCTATATGTCCATGGTGGGATGGCCCTCACTCTCAAAAGCAGGTTCTGTCCCAACTGACCGAAGATGCACAACAGAGACAGCACCGATGGGTGTGGGTGTATCACGCTCCACCCGAAGATACATCGATAAGTTGTATCGGAAATCGCACCGTTGGTGATTCTGTACTGAGGGAGTGGATCGGACAGTTTTCTCCAGATGCTGTTCTATGCGGTCATATTCACAATGCTCCATTTTTGCAAAACGGATCATGGATTGACCGTATCGGAAAGACAATTGTTCTTAATCCAGGCAAACAGATTGGTGCTGTTCCATCCCATATTATTCTTGATACTACCCGCATGGAGGCTTCTTGGCATTCACTTATGGGAACCACGACCGCTCCGCTACAATCGTCTTCTGATGGCCCGTGATATCAATGCATCGTGTAGATGCATCACGCTCAAAACACCCTTTCCACTCAGGCACATGCAAACACATTCTTCACATTTTTTAGCCCGACACTCTCACGTTCCTACTTTCGTTTTGGCATGCATGCTGCTGACTCAACTGTGTGACACATCTTGTGGCCTGCTGATCGCAGGTGAGATTTTTGACATGAACGCGATACATGATCCAACAACATTAGATGTTGAGATACTGCAAGACTGGCATCCCGTTGAGGGTCGCGTTGCGACACGACAGAAACTTGTCACGATAAACGTTGGCGAATTATGGCCAGGCCAGAACTTCCGCGTCCCCGTGCGCTTGATCGTGCCATCAGACCAACGAGCAAAAGGCTTTCATCTTACCGGCAGCAGTTCACCTGATCGCTTGCAACACGATACAAAGCCGACAGGGATCGACAAGGAACTCCTCGCCGGCGGGGTTGGACTCGTAGTGACGGTCGTCCAAGAACCAGGAACGTATGGCGAAAAGGCCATGGCCCAAGCGGCAGAAGAGCGGTTTGCTCAGACACTCAATCCCCACTTCAAAATTCAATATTGGGCATGGCCTGCGACGCTGATGCGGGCCATTACACTGGCCTTCTCAGAAGCACAGCATTTTGATGAAGGAAAGATCGCTGTAACGGGGGCATCAAAGAATGGCGCCTCACCGTCAATGGCTATTGTCCATGATGACCGAATGACCGCTCTGCATGCTACCGTCTCTCCGATTTGGGACTCACCTCTGAGGCTTTGTGACCCCGTTGCATGGAAGGAATTAGAGTTGCAGGACGGGAGACGCGGGATTTTTTCCGGTGGGCATTTTGGCCCAGCCTTCAATCAAATGGTTCTGAACCATGGCCACACATGGGAGGATCTTCAAACCTTCACTCGCGATATTTCTGATGATGTTTTTATCTCACGCAATATTCAACAACTCAAACATCGTGGAGTCGAAATGCTTTTTCATCCAGGCACCCATGATTGTGTTGCCTATGACATTGCCTGGGGTGGAAAACACCACCCGACTCTACCGTTGTACTTGGGCGCCAACACCGGCCATGGCAAAAAAGGGCACCCTCAACTTGAACGTGATCAGTCCAATAAAGCCGCTTTCTTGCTTCAGCATTTCTTTCCGGAGGATGTCCACGGCATGCTGTTAGTACCTCCTACCGTTGAATACCAGTTTGTTGAGGATGCTATTGAAGTCATTATGCAGTTTGCAGATGACTGTGAGCCCGAGGGCGGCCGAATCTGGTGGATGTTTAATCGCTCACCAGATGGCAGTCCGAAATATCTAAGCGAGCCAATCCCGGATGAGAATTTTGCAGAACTGCACCATGATAGTCGACGTGATGTCTGGGTTGCTGAAATTGAACTTCCTGCCGACGCACATCACATTGACTTCTTTAGCAACTACCTCACCACGGTGCGACATCATGATCGCGGATATGCAACGTATATCTCAAGCCCTTATACAAGGGTTGTCCTGCCGACCAACAAATAATACACACTGACCCGACGTTTGCTCAGCACCATTGTATCGACCGCATGGCATCCCCTACGAAATTGCTACACCATCAAGGGACGAGAGGTTTTCCCATGAACGTTCGCTGCATCACACTCTGTCTCATATCACTTCTCAGCTCACACGTCTTGTACGGCGCCCATGACGTGGAGACGGATGATCAGAAACCGTTATATCCAAATGTTCTTTTCATCAGCGTCGATGACCTCAACAACTGGGTTGGCTACCTGAAAGGTCATCCACAGGTCAGAACACCAAACATAGATCGACTCGTACAACGCGGAGTCGCTTTTACAAATGCACATTGCACAACCCCACTGTGCCAACCGTCACGCACAGCTGTTCTGACAGGCCTTACCGCCAACGAAACCAATGTATATGGCAATGGAGATACGTTCGACTATCGCTCCTACACCATGTTACCTCAGTATTTTGCTGCTCATGGCTACTCCACGTATGGCACCGGAAAAATACACCATAAGAAAAGTGTGACGCATGCAATTTTTCAGGAGACCTACACTCCTGAACAACGCTGGAGTCCGTTCGATAGCGACGATGTCGACTACACAAAGAAAGAATTGAAAAGTAAAGCCTCACCCAATCCCCGTCATATGATTGAAGATGGACCTGGCGGAAAAAGCTATGTTCTCCCGTTTAATCGCATGCCAAGCGAGAGAAGTCCCCATGAAAAAAAAGGAGAGTCCTTCGATTGGGCGGCTTTCGACCTACCTGACGCAGCATTCGGTGACAGTAAAATAGTCGATTGGTCGATCAAAAAAATGATGACGCACGAATCGGATGATCCTCCCTTCTTTATGGCTGTGGGGTTTTACCGGCCTCACATCCCACTCTATGCACCGCAACCCTATTTTGACCACTATCCACTGGCTGATCTCTGTTTACCTGAAACACGTGCGGATGACCTTCAGGATGTCCCAGTGGCTGGGAAACTCCGTGCCTTGAGCGCCGTGACTGCAGGCACTCATGCACATGTCATGAAGCACACACAATGGAAACACGCAGTCCAAGCATATCTCGCTAGCATATCCTTCATTGATCATCAGGTTGGACGGTTACTTGATTACCTGGATGAGTCTCCACATACAAAGCACACCATTGTTGTCTTGTTCAGTGATCACGGCTGGCACCTTGGGGAGAAGCAAGCATGGGGAAAGCAGTCTGGCTGGATACATTCAACGCAGGTCCCCCTCATTGTGTGGAGTCCCTTGACCACAGCGAACCACATCTGCCATGAAACCGTGAGCCTTCTCGATCTGTATCCAACGCTCGTAGATCTAGCTGGCTTACCACCGCGTGAACTGCACGGCGTGTCACTGATGGATCTGTTGAGTAATCCCTCAGCAGAGACACCCCGCGTGGTCACGACATACATTACGACAGATGACTATGTGCTCAGCAGCAAACAATGGCGATACATTCGATATGGTGACGGAGGCGAGGAACTCTATGACATCATTCAGGATCCTCGCGAATACCATAATCTTGCAACAAATCCCTCACTGAAGAACACAATTACCGACTTGAAAAACCGAGCAGCATTCCAGAAAACGAATGCGACAAACGACAGTGCCAACGAGTAGATGCGGCTGGCTAATAAAGCGAGCGCCGTCCTTGACGTTGTGTGCTCTCACCACAGACGGGTAAGGCAAACCAACCGACTTGCTTCTGCTCCACGAAATATCTATCAGAACAAGGACGGCAAAAACATGGCGATGGAAGGGCCTTGGAAAGAAAGGTATTCCTGACATGACTACTGTTCAAACCGGAGCGTTGGGCCAGTCGGTGCTCTATGCCGTGCGTATGATGGATGAAGGTCTTCAAAACTAGGAATGGCATCTACATGTGCTGGATTTCCATCACGCAGCAGAATACTCCGACAGACAATAATGTCTGGGTGGAATACGGGTGAAAGCCCATCAAAGCTGGCTGGATCACGAAAACAGTCCCCATCCCCAACGTCTGTTGACATCAGAATGATATACGTTTTTTCTTCTTGTAGGGTTACTGGCTCACGAAGAGGGATATAGCGAAATGGCTCATCAGAGGGACGACTTTCGTCAGC
>CAXFJI010000103.1:0-8224 GCA_964003275.1 uncultured Planctomycetaceae bacterium | reverse complement strand
AGATAACGATATTGCTCATGCTCGCACGATGGGGGAGTGCTTGAGTCGAATCGGTTACCGTGTATCTGTGGTGGGGAGTGGCACCGAGGGTGCAAAAAAAATCTCATCACAGACATTCGATATCATCGTTACTGACTTGATGATGAATGATATCGGAGGGCTCGAGATCCTTGATCTTGCTAAAAAGTCCAGTTCTGAAACAGAAGTAATCGTGGTGACGGGTCACGGTACAGTGCCGTCAGCTGTATCGGCGATGCAGCAAGGAGCGTTCACATATCTTCAAAAGCCATTGGATCTAGGGCATCTTCGAAAAGCAGTTGAAAAAGCGTCTGAAGGAATACGCTTGAAGAGACAGAATGTTGAGTTGAATAGACGATTGGATGAAAAGTTTGGATTCGAGGGAGTCATAGGGTCGAGTTCCCAAATGATTGCGCTGATTGAGCGGCTAAAAAGAATTGCTCCAACAGATGCAACTGTTTTGATTCAAGGAGAAACAGGTACAGGTAAGGAGTTGGTCGCTCAGGCCATTCATCAAAATAGTCCGCGTAAGTCCAAGGCCTTTGTGGCACTCAACTGTGCTGCGCTGAGCGAAAATATTCTTGAAAGCGAACTCTTTGGTCACATCAAAGGAGCTTTTACAGATGCTTCGAATGATCGTATCGGTAAGTTTGAGTTTGCGAATGGAGGGACTTTATTTTTGGATGAAGTGGGTGACATGCCCATGCCCACTCAAATCAAACTGCTTCGAGTCTTGGAGTCAGGTGAAATTACTCGGGTCGGTTCTAACAGTCCAATAAAAGTTAATGTGCGTATTCTTTCAGCGACCAATCGGAATCTCGAAGATGCCATTTCGGATGGGTATTTTCGGAATGATCTCTATCATCGACTGAAGGTTGTGACGATTGGTATTCCGAGTCTTCAGCAGCGAGCCCCAGATATTCCATTGCTTATTGAGCATTTCATAAAGCAATTTGCCGTACGTCATGGAAAAAATATTCGTGGGATGTCAGTAGCTGCTCGCCTCAAGCTGACAGCATTCTCTTGGCCGGGGAATGTTCGGCAACTGAGAAATGTGATTGAAAGCATGGTAGTTGTAGACTGCGACGGCACGCTCGACGTTGATGATTTACCAATGGAACTAGAGCCAGATGCTCCAGTCGAGAGTCAACCATGTGTTGGCTATACTTCTGAAAACGTTGTTGCTTCTCTTGTCGGTCGTCCTCTGAGTGAAATAGAGCGTGTGTTTATCGAAGAGACACTCAAGCTCACTGGAGGAAATCGTGAACAGACCGCAGAGATTCTGGGAATTGGGGAGCGAACGTTGTATCGAAAAATCAAAGAGTACCAACTGAATTAATGCCAATACTGACTTTATAGGGCCAGGGCGATATGAGCCGGATTCTTAATTTGCCGAAGTCTGTTGTGAACCGCATCGCTGCAGGTGAAGTGGTTGAGCGACCAGCAAGTATTGTGAAAGAACTTCTGGAAAATGCGCTTGACGCAGCGGCTACTCGGATTGATGTGACGCTTGAGCAAGGTGGTGTTTCTCTAGTGCGGGTGTCAGATGACGGCAGCGGGATAGAGCCTTCTGACTTGCCTCTTGCGGTTGCTCCCCATGCCACGAGCAAACTGCGCACTGCAGAAGATCTAGAATGTATTGCTACCTTTGGGTTCAGAGGAGAAGCGCTGGCGAGTATCGCTGAAGTATCGACATTGCTGATTCGGTCTCGTCAGGCAAAGAGTGAGGGAGCATCTCTCTGTGTAGACGGAGGGCGATTGGGGGAAGTTGTTCCCGAAGGGTGTGGCATGGGGACGACCATTGAGGTTCGACAGATCTTTGGAAATGTTCCTGCTAGAAGGGCATTTTTAAGGACTCCACAAACAGAATGGAATCATGCGGCCGATGCCTTTGTGCGGACGGCTTTAGCGAATCCGAAGGTTGCTTTTTCACTCACACACAACGGTAAATTGATTCACGACCTTGCAGCAGTGTCCTCATTCAGAGAGAGAATTGGAGGGTTGTTCGGCAGACAGATGGCAGAGCGACTGATTGCAATCGAATCCTCTGACGAAGAGATTCAATGCAATGGTCTTGTAGGACGTCCTGAGGATGATCAAGCGAGTAATAGATTGCAGTATCTCACGGTGGTTGGGCGTCCATTTCGTGACCGCTCTGTTATTCATGCCGTACAGGAAGCATATCGAGGATTGTTGCTAACCGGACGGCACCCAATTGTCTTTCTAAATTTCCAGATCCCTCCTGATTCGGTTGATGTCAATGTACACCCTGCCAAAACAGAAGTTCGATTTCGTAATCCACAGCGGATATATCGATTAGTTGTATCCTCGCTGCGGTCCACGTTTTTGGAGACGGATATGGGTACGAGTATGCAGTCACCCACAGCATGGGGGAGTTCACAAACGCGTCCCCATGTTGGATCCAACACCGTTGACAAGAGTTTATTTGTCTCGACGAATGAGATGCCGCTGAAAACCCATGTTCCTGATTCCCACTCGTCCACTATGCAGGTGCATTCGTCATCAGCGCTATCCTCCACGTTGAATGATTCGGAGGGGCATGTTTTGCCAACGTGTTTAGAAAATACTCATCAGCGCGCCGTTCAGATGCAAAATCGCTATCTTGTGGTTGAGCAGGGTGATGGTATTGAAGTAATTGATCAGCATGCACTCCATGAACGAGTCCTCTTCGAGCGATTGAAGTTGTCAGTCGATAGTGGACAACTCGAGGTTCAGTCGCTTCTTGTTCCAGAGCAAGTCGATTTGGGGCCAAAAGAATTGGAACTCATTAGTGAGCATGCCTCGACTTTAGAAAAAGCTGGCATGCGAATACAGCCATTTGGTGGTTCAACAGTACTTGTTTCGTCAAAGCCAGTTTTGGCAGGTACAACGTCTTCAGAAGAGATTATTCGTGAGGTAATTGATCGACTGGCGGTTGCATCATCAGGTGCTGAAACAAGAATGCTGGTTGAAGAAGTGCTGCATAGCCTAGCCTGCCGTTCAGCGATCAAGGCGGGTGATCAACTTTCGCAAGAAGAAGTGGACGCATTAATTCGGGATCGTCATCTTGTGGACGACGCACATCATTGTCCTCATGGTCGTCCCACGTCTCTTCTTCTGTCAAAGCAGGAACTTGATAAGCAATTTCGTCGAATTTGATTTTTCTGGCAGTCAATCAAAGAAAGTGATGCTTGGGAACAATGATTTGTGTAGGAATAGGACGTGGCCGTCATCGTCACGTTATTGCTGAACACAAGTTTCTTGCTGAGCAAGGCGTGAAGTTGGTCGAATTGCGACTGGACTACATTCAAGGTCCAGTTCAGGTGAAGCGATTGCTCAGGGATCGCCCCTGCCCTGTCATTGTGACATGTCGACGAGCTCAAGATGGTGGGCGTTGGGAACAATCCGAAGAGGCGAGAAGGCTTGTCTTGCGAACTGCGATTGTGGAAGGAGCAGAGTATGTAGATCTGGAAGATGACATAGCGTCGACTGTTCCTCGATATGGATCAACAAAACGAATTGTTAGTCACCATGATTTTCATAAGACCCCAAATGATTTAATTGGACTGCACAGGCAATTGAGTTCTCTTGACGCAGACATTGTCAAAATTGCAACCATGGCAAATCAACCAGAAGATTCGCTTCGTGTGCTTGAACTTATGCAGTCAGTTGATAAGCCTACAATCGGTCTGTGTATGGGAGATATTGGTATGCCGACGCGAGTGTTGGCAGGACGCTTTGGTGCACCGTTTACCTACGCTACTTTTAGCAGCGACCGAGTATTGGCCCCCGGTCAGATTGGTTGGCGAGAAATGCGAGATATTTTTCGGTATGAAACGATATCGAAGGACACAAAAATATTTGGAGTAGTTGCTGATCCGGTTGGGCACAGTCTGAGCCCTGTTGTTCACAATAAGGCGTTAGATGCTGCCGGAATAGATGCGGTATACCTTCCGTTTCGAGTTTCTGAGGATCACATTGATGCATTTTTGGATTCAGCCGAACGCTGGTCACTCGTAGGGTTGAGTGTAACGATTCCCCACAAGCAAAGCGTGCTCCGAAAAGTGAAGCACTGTGACGAACTTGTGACATCAATTGGAGCTGTCAATACGCTCTCCCTTAAAGCGGACGGGGTTTCAGCTTTCAATACAGATGCTACGGCGGCCATAGAGAGCCTCAAAGCAGCAATTGAGGAAGATGAAATCCCTGAGGATTCGAAAAAATCTGGCATCGGTATCCGTTCGGCGCTTATCTTAGGTTCAGGTGGAGTGGCAAGGGCCTTGGCATTCGTGCTCCGTGAACGAAATGTTGAGGTGACGTTGGCAGCGCGCACGGTTAGTAAGGCCGAAGTGATTGCGGCTGAGGTCGGGTGTAAAGTTGTTGAATGGGATATGAGGCATCGAATCCCCCACGATTGTATTATAAATGCTACTCCCATTGGAATGCATCCGAACGTCAATGATTCGCCATTTCCAAAATCACATCTTCAGACATACATGATTGTTTTTGATACTGTGTACAATCCTGAAAATACTCTTCTCATCAAGCACGCACAATCTATTGGTTGTCGAACGGTGACTGGTGTAGATATGTTTATTCGACAGGCAGCGCATCAATTTTCGATCTGGCATGACTGCGATGCTCCCGAAGCTGTTATGCGGGATGCCCTGAAGCGGGCAACTGCTTCAGCAAAGATTCCTGATTAAGACCTTGTGTGGAAAAATCTATGCCCCGTATCACTCTCATTGGCTACCGGGGAAGTGGAAAAACGACTATTGCGTCACTGCTTGCAAAACACTTGGATTGCAGCTGGATTGATGCTGATGCCGTCATAGAATCACATGTCGGATCATCGATTGCTACCTTTATGAGTTCCTATGGAGAAGCAGCATTCAGGGACAAAGAAGCGTCAATCCTGGCCTCAGAATTTTGTAAGTTTGACGGTGTGCTGGCAACTGGAGGGGGGATTGTATTGCGTCCAGAAAATCGCAGTTTATTACGAGAAGCATTCTTTCCTGTCGTGTGGTTGACGGCCCCTGGGAATGTCATTCGTCGACGATTGGCGGCAGATCCGTCAACAGCTTCTCGACGGCCTGCGTTATCTGGGCGAGATCCACTTGATGAAGTTGCTGAAGCATTAGTTATTCGAGAGCCACTGTATAAGGAATGTGCAAACCATATAGTAGATGTTTCTAAAGAGCGTCCTGAGGTCTTGGCTGAAGCAATTGTTTCCTGGTTGCAAAAAGGGCTGTCACCATGAACGGACTCACCCTCTTTGTTACAAGTTGGACAGGAAGTGTTTGTGCAATCATACTCGGTATTGTTTTTGGCCGCTTGCTTACGCTGTCGGTGAAACAGCTCATTGGTGAGTCCTCTCGATATGATCGCCTTATCGAGTTTCTTTTCTCAGGAGTGGCTGTCGCTCTTTGGTATTGGGAAGTTTATTCTGTCCAACTTGCCCCCTTGGCAGTTGATGGAAAACCGTTGATAGAAAGTCATTCAACTCTTCTTCTTCGCTGGTTGAGCCATCTTATATTCTTGTCGTGCTTGGCTGCTGCGACATGGATTGATCTTCGTTTTAAGGTGATTCCAGATTGGATCACAGTATCTGGTGTACTGTTAGGGCTTATTCTCTTCAGTCTTTTTCCCGGTATTGGCCTGCCTATCGGATGCATCCATGAACGATCATTTGCGCACCCTGAACTTGTTCTTGATATCTTAAGCATGACAGGAGGGCTGTATTCGAATCCCTCGCCCCCTTTGTTGTCTGGGTATCCTTATGCAACTGGGTTGGGTATTTCACTTGTCATATTTGTTGGATGGTGGTTTTTTTGTACGACCCCATTTTTTCATAGCCACGATAAACAGCGTTTTTCTTTTTCAAAGCAGACGTTACTAGAACCAAGAAATATACTTCTGGCTGTTGGAACCCTCGTTCTAGGCATCATTTGGTATCTCAATGGAGAGCGATTTGATGCGATTCAGTCGTCGATGATTGGTTTATTCGTAAGTGCTGGTCTTACATGGGGAGTTCGTGAGGGGGCGAGCCGGGCGATGGGGCAAGAAGCCATGGGGTTTGGTGATGTAACACTCATGGCAATGATCGGTGTCTGGTTGGGGTGGCAGCCGGCTATTCTGGTTTTTTTCTTTGCTGTTTTTATTGGCTTATTTCATGGACTTTTTGGTTTGTTACTTCGTCGTGAAAACGAGTTGCCATATGGTCCAAGTCTTTGTCTTGCGGCGGCAACAATAATCATCTGTTGGCGTTTTGTATGGGTATCTACATCTGGCTTTTTTATAGACCCGTTACTGTTAGTGTTTGTTTTAGGCATTGTGGTGTTGCTTACCACTATTTCCTTATGGCTTTTACAGTTGGTGCGAGCCAAGAATTAAGCCTCGCGAGCGATAAGGCATATGTTCTATTTTGAAGTGCCTGTTTTACCATTTGTGGAGAAAGGGGTAGCCGCGGGGCTTTGGGGCAGTTGCGGATGGCTTGTGTTTGATGCAGTTGTTTTCTAGCCTTCGCATGTCACAGGTGCCTTGAGAGACAATAAGCAGGAGCATGAAAATCCCGATGAATCGAATTTCAGTGTTTTTGATTGCCTCGTTGTTTATTTCAACGGGGTGTGTATCTAATCCGTTTAAGAAAAATCAACCGGAACAGATCAGTCTTGAGCCTCCGCCGGGAATAGCAGCGCCTGCGCATACTCTTAGTCAATTTCAGGGAACAGCAAGTGCCCCATCAATGCCATCATATGCTTCGCTCAACGGTCCGGAACTAGAGGTAGCACTAACGAGAAGTCAGCAGAAGTCGATGGTAATGCAAGATGAAATTGCTGTCCTTCAAGAGCAGTTAGCAAGTACATCAAATCAACTTGCTCAAGAAAGAATGCAAAATCAGCCAGCACAAACTTTAGCTGCGAAGCCGGACGTAACGTCACCTTTAGTTATGGAATCAGCTATGGGCCAGCTTTCTCTACCTGGCTTTGAGGTTCGATTTGATGGTAGCGTTGTACGCATTGAAATTCCTGCAGATAGAGTATTTGAAAAAACAACGGCGAATATACTTCCGTCTGGTGTCTCAATTCTCACGCAAGCAGCTGATGAGCTTGCGCGTGTGTACCCTCGACACTTTATTGGTATTGAAGGACATTTTGATACGGAGCCACTTGCAGATACATCATGGAAATCAACACATGAATTTACTGCCGCTCGTTCAACAGCTGTTTTTAATTTTTTCATTAGCCGTACGCCTCTTCTGAAAAGTCAACTGTTCGTTGTTGCTCATGGCTCAAATCATCCTGTTGTTTCCAATGCAACGGCTGCAGGACGGGCGCGGAATCGTCGGGTGGAGTTGGTCATTTATCCAGAGCAGTCGGATGATCAGTCGTTCGCTGAAGATGGCAAATCTATAAAAAATGTGGCGTCTTCGTCAGCGTGGCAGCCAGTCTCTCCGTAGACAGCCCAGAGGCGTTGTGTTTCTAAGCCCGCAGTCTACACTCGACACATGGTCACTATTGTTGATTACGGATCTGGCAATCTGCGAAGTGTTCAAAAATCGTTTGAA
Source organism: uncultured Planctomycetaceae bacterium (assembly GCA_964003275.1). Lineage (GTDB taxonomy): Bacteria > Planctomycetota > Planctomycetia > Pirellulales > UBA1268 > CACORA01. The sequence goes on along the minus strand of CAXFJI010000103.1, from coordinate 639 downwards.
CGTCTTGGATCCGAAGTACTGGTTACTTCAGATCCGGGCCGCATCAGTGAGGCAGACAAGCTTGTGTTGCCAGGTGTTGGTTCATTTGGCGATGCCATGCAGGCATTGCATGCTCGTCAACTTGTTAGTCCGATCAAAGATTTCATTCAGGCAGATCGACCATTTCTTGGGATTTGCATAGGCCTCCAACTCCTCTTTGAAACTGGATGGGAAGGTGGTTGCAATGCAGGGCTTGGGGTGCTGCCCGGTGAGGTTAAGCGATTGAATGTTCCGGCGGGAACCAAGGTGCCACATATGGGTTGGAATACTGTTTCGTGGCAAGGAGATAAAGAGTTTCTCTCCCGTCTCAAGTGTGACGCTGATGGCTGGTTTTATTTTGTCCATTCGTATGTTGTTCATCCATCAGACGAATCAGTGGTTGCAGCGATATCAGACTATCAAGGATCATTTTGTTCTGCAGTTTCACGAGGACGGCTTTTTGCTACACAGTTTCACCCAGAAAAAAGTCAGGGTATTGGTATGCGTTTCCTCGAGCTGTTTCTTGAAATGGTGTGACACCTTTGTTTTATTCCTTCTTTGTATATATGAGTTGTTGATTTATGGAACTTTGGCCAGCTATTGATCTTCGTGGTGGTAAAT
>CAXFJI010000102.1:0-8253 GCA_964003275.1 uncultured Planctomycetaceae bacterium | reverse complement strand
AAGTATCCCTCCACATAATCTTGGAGAGGTTTGTCGTGCGCTGGTCGCCCTCATTGATAATCCAAGTCTTTCCATGGCGGAATTGCTTGAGATCGTGCCAGGACCGGATTTTCCAACGGGTGGTATTGTCATGGGGCGGGAATCGCTGTTGCGCGGCTACTTGACAGGTCGAAGTACAATCACGCTACGAGCGAGGGCTCATACTGAAGAGTTTGGTAAAAATCGGAATCGTATTGTTGTCACGGAAATTCCGTATCAACAAACTCGGGATGCGATTGAGGAAAAAATTGCTGATCTCGTCAATGACGGTCGCATTAAGGGGATTTCTGCAATTCGTAATGAGAGTGATCTCAAGGACCCTGTACGGCTTATTTTAGAGCTCAAGCGTGACGCTGACCCCGATGTCGTGCTCAATCAGTTGTATCGTTACTCGTCACTCCAGACGTCTTTTTCACTCATATTTCTGGCGCTTGTAGATGGGAAGCCGCGAGTTCTTTCCTTCAAGAATATGCTGGAAGAGTTTCTTCGTCATCGGACTACAGTCATTCGCCGCCGTACGCAATTTCTGTTGGCGAAGGCAAGAAACCGAAAGCATACGCTTGAGGGCTTGCTGGTTGCCCTTGCAAACATCGATGAAGTGATACGGATTATTCGGAGCTCGAAGTCGCAACAAGAGGCAAAAGAGCAGTTGGTAGCACTGCAGACTCCTGCAGCTCTTTTAGAGCGTGCACTCGGCAAAGAAGGGTTTGCAGTTGTCGTTGAGGAAAAAGGTGAGTCTGAAACGTACGGTCTTACCCCAGTGCAGGCAGATGCCATCCTTCGTCTCACGCTTGGGCAACTTGTTAATCTTGAGCAGGAAAAACTAAGTGGTGAGCACCACGGGTTGCTGGAGAAGATCTCCGAGTTTCGTCGAATTCTTTCCAGTGAGTCGAACATTAAGGCACTCATCCGTGAAGATTTGTTATCTCTTGAAAATCGTCATGCGAATGAACGTCGTACAGAAATCAGTGGCGAAGTTGCCGATATTCGAGATATGGCAGAATTGATCACGGAAGCCACGATGGTCGTGACAATTAGCCGTGCTGGATATGTGAAGCGAACAGCAGCAGATGTGTACCGAGCTCAGCGACGGGGAGGGAAAGGGCTGAAGGGCGCAAGCGCCGATAGCGAAGATCCAATTGAGCATCTTTTTGTAGCAAGCACGCATGACTGGCTACTCGTGTTTACGACACTTGGGAAAGTTTTTTCGATGCGAGTTTTCGAGCTCCCCGAATTGGCCCGTGATGCAAAGGGGCGAGCACTCGTGAATCTATTGGAGTTTGAGAAGGGGGAAAAGGTCGCTGATTGTCGCGCTGTTTCGGGCTTTGAAGATCCAAACCAGTTTTTGCTTCTTGCAACACGCAGTGGCATGGTGAAAAAAACTGCTTTAGAACAGTATCGTCGTAGGCGAACAAAGGGTCTCATTGCAGTGAAGCTCAAAGAGGGTGATGAGTTGGTAGATGCAGTCGTTACGAAGCCAGGTGATGAACTCGTTTTGGCAACATCCAAAGGTATGGCCATTCGCTTTCCTGAGTCAGACGCTCGTCCGATGGGGCGAGATACAAGTGGTGTGCGTGGGATTAAGCTTAGTGTTGGTGACCAACTCGTTGGAATGGTGGTAGCGGATCCAGATGCAACATTACTCACAGTTTGTGAGCATGGATATGGGAAACGAACACCCTTTGGAGCAGGAACACCGCTTGCGTCAGATTCCGTAGAAGGCGGAGGAACGTCATCTGATGGCGAGGCTACCGATACGGTTGGGGAAGGAGATAGTGAGGGGTCTACCGGGATGCGATACCGAACACAAAAACGTGGAGGTAAAGGAATCCGCGATATCAAAACGACATCTCGGAATGGTCATGTTGTTTCCATTGTTGCTGTTCGAAATGATGATCAGGTGCTCATGATGACCGCGAGAGGAAAGATCCAAAGGGTCAATGTGCAAGAAATTCGTCCAATGGGCCGCAATACCCAAGGGGTTCGTATCATGCGGCTTGACGACAGTGATGCGCTTGCTGCGATGGTGACCGTGCCCCCGAGTGAGCAGGAGGACGCTGATTCATCTTCGGAAGCCCCTGCGGAGTGATTGCTAGGCACTTTCAAGGTGACGCTCTGTAATAGCGATTAGAAGAAGCTGATACGTAGAGAATGAATATGTTGCTATTCCTCTGACTTCATTTATTTTTTGGAAGTTATTGTTTGCAGGAGCTCGCCATGCAAGTCGCAGTCGTTGGTACAGGTTACGTAGGGCTCGTAACAGGCACCTGCCTTGCGGACAGTGGGAACACCGTTATCTGTCTTGATATTGATGCGAAGAAGGTTTCCGCACTGAATCAAAGCGAAATACCCATTTACGAGCCCGGTTTAGAGGAAATGGTTCAACGAAATACTGCTGCTGGGCGACTGCGGTTTACAACCAATGCGACTGAAGCGATACAGCAAGCGGAGATTATCTTTATCGCTGTCGGCACCCCAGCCAGCAATGACGGATCTGCTGATCTTTCTGCCCTGTGGAAGGTTGTCGATTCGATTGCTGCTTGTCTACCGGAACATGCGATTGTTGTCACGAAGAGCACCGTTCCTGTGGGTACATGTGCGGGTATTGAGCGACGACTTAAGGAAAGAACAGGGCGTGACTGTCGTGTTGCCAGTAACCCAGAGTTTCTGAAGGAGGGGGCAGCGATTGATGATTTTCAGAAGCCGGATCGTGTGGTTGTGGGTGTCCGCACAGAGGCTGATGGAGAGGTTCTTCGCAGTCTGTACCGTCCGTTTTTGAGAACAGAAAATCCATTTCTGGTCATGTCTCCAGAGAGTTCTGAGATGACGAAATATGTAGCCAATGCCATGCTGTCTACAAAGATTTCTTTTATCAATGAAGTGGCTAACTTGTGTGAACGCATTGAGGCAGATGTCGATGATGTTCGCCGTGGCATTGGTCATGATAGTCGTATCGGATTTGCATTTCTTTTTCCTGGGGCTGGTTACGGCGGGAGTTGTTTTCCAAAAGATGTCCAAGCGCTTGCTTCACTTGCGAAGGAAAATCAATCTTCGAGTCTGATTCTTTCAGCTGTCCATGAAACAAACCAAAAGCAGAAAGCCATTCTTGGGATGAAAGTCGAGAAGCATTTTGCTGGCGATATCAAAGGACGCCGCGTCGCAATATGGGGTTTGGCGTTTAAGCCGAGAACCGATGATATTCGGGACGCCCCAGCGATAGAACTGATTGATTTTCTTCTGAGCAAAGGTGCCCATGTTGCAGTGTTTGACCCCGAAGCTATGGAGAACGTCCGCAGCAAATACGGCGATCGGCTGAGCTACGCCTCATCTGGAATGGATGCGTTGAAAGATGCAGACTGTCTGGTAGTAGTCACTGAATGGGGCGATTTTCGGCGTCCTGACTTTGACGCGATGGCACAGCACATGAAGGCTCGCGTGATCATTGATGGTCGAAATCTCTACGAACCGAAAGAATTAAAACGTCGGGGATTTACCTATCATTGCATCGGAAAGCAGCCGGTCTTTGGAGCTTCCGAGGATGGCCGTTGCACGAAAACAGGCATGTAAAATGCTCGAAGAAAGGCATTTGTTCAAAGCAAGAAAAATCAAAGGTTTGACGGTTTTTTTAACGACGGGTACAGTTCGCTATCTCAGGCATCGTTGATTTTCATTCCTAACGCACATCGGTCCTTCCGCTCACCTTTTTGGAGTTATGTTCACCGTGAAACAGTTGTCTCACTTTGTAGCGATTATCGTGGCTTCAGTTTTTTTCTGTTTTCCTTCTACAGCTATGGCCATGGCTGAAGATGGGGGTTCTGAACGAGTGTGGCTCTTTGGTCCGTATGGCTTTTGGTGGATTGTTGGTTTGTCAGGCGCGGTGCTTGCTCTGTATCAGGCCTGGCAATTCTTCAAGTGGATGGAGGCTCAGCCTGCCGGATCCCAAGAAATGGTAAAGATTGCAGGGTTTGTGCGGACCGGCGCCGATGCATATCTCAGCCAACAATACAAGGTGGTCGCAGCGTTCTTTGTTGTTATTTTCATTTTGCTGGCAGTAATGGCCTTTGGTCTGAATGTCCAAAGCGCTTGGGTGCCGTTTGCTTTTATTTCTGGTGGACTTTTTTCTGGTCTCGCTGGGTGGTTTGGAATGAAAACCGCAACGCTTGCGAGTAATCGCACCGCTGCAGGGGCGGAGAGAAGTTTGAATGAAGGGTTACAAGTAGCTTTTCGTTCTGGTGCTGTCATGGGGCTGACAGTTGTGGGGCTTGGCTTGCTAGACATCATGATCTGGTTCTTCATTCTCTATTGGGTTGTGCCGGTCTTTGGTGACGCACTTTCGCTCGAAGAAATTACGGTGACGATGCTTTGTTTTGGTATGGGAGCAAGTTCGCAGGCACTCTTTGCTCGTGTCGGTGGTGGTATCTTTACAAAGGCAGCGGATGTTGGTGCTGATCTTGTTGGTAAAGTTGAGCAGAATATTCCAGAGGATGATGCTCGAAATCCAGCTACCATTGCTGACAATGTTGGAGACAATGTTGGAGACGTTGCTGGTATGGGGGCGGATCTGTATGAAAGTTATTGTGGAAGTATTCTCGCCACTGCTGCTTTAGGCGTTGCTGCATTTATTGGGAACCCTCGGATGCAAATAGCGGCCCTCTTTCTGCCTATGGCGTTAGCCGCTCTTGGTATATTGCTCTCAATTTGGGGTATCTGGCAGGTTCGTACAAAAGAAGATTCATCTCAAAAAGCTCTTTTGGCTGCTCTTGCCAAAGGCATTAACATGTCAACGATCGCGGTTGTTGGCGTCGCTTTTGTTCTAACATTTCTTATGCTGGGCTTTGACTATATCGGCGTGGCTATTTCTGTCATCGTGGGTCTGAGTGCGGGCTGGCTTATTGGCAAATGGACTGAATACTCTACAAGTAACGAGTATGCTCCAACGAAAGATCTTGCTGATCAGGCAATGACGGGGCCTGCAACAATTATTATTGGCGGTGTTGCTGAAGGGATGCTCTCCACATGGGTGCCAGTGTTGGTTGTTGGTGCTGCCACGCTCCTGTCCTTTGGCTTTGCAAATAAATTTAGCTTCGATGATCCAAATGCATTCGCTTTGGGTCTGTACGGTGTCGGTATTGCTGCTGTTGGCATGCTGTCGACGCTTGGGATCACACTGGCAACCGATGCCTATGGTCCAATTGCAGACAATGCTGGTGGCAATGCTCAGATGGCAGGTCTTCCGGAAATCGTTCGTGAGCGCACGGATGCCCTCGATGCGCTTGGAAACACGACGGCCGCAACAGGGAAGGGTTTTGCTATTGGCTCGGCTGCATTGACTGCGTTGGCTCTGCTTGCGGCCTATGTTGAAGAGGTTCGGATAGGCTTTGAGCGATGGGGCGTCGCGGTGACGGAGACGGCTGATGGCTCAGCCTTAGGGCAGGGGGATCTGATAAAGGTCTCTGGAAACGTTCTCGTTCAGGCTGGAACAACGCCATCAGAAAATACGGCCTGGTTGTTGCTCAATGCCCGAGCAATTCCAGATTACAAGGAATTCGCAAATGGGACGAAGCTCTCCAATGTCTCATCTGAGCAAGTGGAGGCCCTCTCTGAAGAGCATCAGATGGTTGAAGTCAAGAAGGCAACAATGGCTGACTTCATGCAGTTTTATGACGTAACGCTCATGAATCCAAAGGTTCTCGTCGGAATGTTCATTGGTGCAATGGCGACATTTGTGTTCTGTGCACTGACGATGAAAGCTGTTGGTCGTGCAGCAAAAGGAATGGTGGAGGAAGTACGACGACAGTTCCGAGAGAAGCCAGAGATCATGGAAGGGACCCAAGAACCCGACTATGCCGCTCCTGTTGAAATCAGCACGAAGGCTGCTCAAAGGGAAATGGTTGTGCCATCATTGTTGGCGCTTCTTGTGCCAATCGTTTCCGGTCTGTTGCTGGGTGTCGGTGGAGTCATGGGTCTTTTGGTTGGTGGTCTGACAAGTGGTTTTTGCGTTGCTGTGTTTATGGCCAATGCAGGTGGTGCATGGGACAATGCAAAAAAACACATCGAAAGTGGCGTCCATGGAGGGAAGGGGACAGATGCCCACAAGGCCGCTGTTGTTGGGGACACGGTTGGCGATCCGTTTAAGGATACGAGCGGTCCGAGTCTCAATATTCTTATCAAATTGATGAGCATGGTCAGTGTTGTGGTTGCTGGCTTAATTGTGCGTTACTCATTGGAAGCCATGGGCATTTTCTAGACTGCTTTTTCCATCCATATGAGTGGGGCACTGATACACTTGGTGACATGAAGCCAGGGTTTGCCTTCCAACTCGATGCAACAAACGGCGATGCCAGGGCTGGCATGCTTGCAACCCCTCATGGAACAGTGCCCACGCCATTGTTTATGCCCGTAGGAACGATGGCCGCAGTCAAGGGCGTTGAGGTTGATCGTGTGCGGGAGACTGGTGCAAAGATGGTGCTTGGCAATACGTATCACCTGCACCTGAGACCAGGTGAAGCGATTGTTTCAGAAGGAGGAGGATTAGCAAAATTTATGGGGTGGGGAGGGCCAACGCTCACAGACTCAGGAGGATTCCAGGTTTTTTCCCTTGCTCAACAAGTACATGTCACGGATGAAGGAGCATTCTTTCGTTCGCATGTTGATGGTGCCGCAGTGGCACTCACTCCTGAGGCCTCTATGGAAATTCAGCAGAGATTGGGTGCTGATATTGTTATGCAACTTGATCATGTTGTTCCTCTGCCAAATGATCGTGATATCGTTGCAGATGCTATGCGTCGCTCACTGCAATGGGCTCAACGCTGCCAAGATGCTCATGACAGACCAGATCAGGTCTTATTTGCTATTGTTCAGGGAGGGCTTGATTTGGGGCTCAGGAGGGAAAGTGCTGAGCAGCTTGGGGAGATGGGTTTTCATGGATATGCCGTAGGTGGACTGTCAGTGGGGGAAGGAGCAGAGGCCATGGATATGACGCTCCGTGGCACACTGCCGCACTTGCCAATCAATCGCCCTCGTTATCTTATGGGTGTGGGACAACCGAGAGATATTATTGAGGCGGTTGCCGCAGGGATCGATATGTTTGATTGTGTGCTGCCAACACGATGTGGCCGTACTGGACTTGCGTATACATTCGAAGGTTTGGTTCGAATCAAAAATGCTCAATATGCCAGAGAGAAAAAGCCACTCGAAGAAGGGTGTCCGTGCGTTGCCTGTCGTCATAGTGTCAGCTATTTGCGGCACCTTTTTCTTGCGAACGAAATGCTTGGGCCAATCTTGACGTCGATTCATAACCTCACTTTCTACCAGCGACTCGTAGGACGGCTTCGCTCGGCAATCATAGAAGGTACTTTCCAAGGCGTGCGTTTGGATCTTCTGGCTCGATATGAGGATAATCCTTCCCGCGGTAGCAAACGCTCTTGAACCCGGTCTTCAGATAGACGGTCTTGCCGGTCCAACGTGCCGACCACTACATTCCGGTTTCGCAATATATTTCTTTTGGTAACACATAATGAACGATTTCCTTTATTCATTCTTTGTACTGCTTCCGTTTTCCGTCTTTGCGCAAGACGCCCCAAAAGCCCCTCCAGGCGGCCTGCAGACGCTGTTGACCTATCTGCCAATGATCCTCATTGTGATGGTGGCGTGGCTGCTGCTCTATCGCCCTGAGCGCGAGCGTCAGCGACAGCAGCGAGAACTATTGGCAGCACTCAAAAAAAACGACAGAGTCGTCACGTCCGCTGGCATCTATGGAATTGTTTCAAATGTTGACCGTGAAAATAATCGTGTGACGCTCAAGGTTGATGAGGCAGCAAACGTTAAGATGGTTGTCACGCTCTCGAGTGTAACCAAGGTTTTGGCTGCTACCGAAGATGGGGATTCCGACGACTAAACTTTTCAAGAAACGATTGCAATGATTTCAAGTATGATGACGAGCCTTATGAGTATTCATTTTTTTGCGAAAAGCCTTATTGCACAGGGGGCAGCAAGTATCCCAGAGCAATCGCTAGCGTGGTATCGTGAAGGTTGGGCTATGTGGGGATTGGTTCTTGCTTCAGTTGTCGTTCCAACAGTTGTTGCATGGTGGCTTACGAAAAGAATGAAAGCCTCAGATCTTTGGGGTCGACTGGCAGTCGTCCTTGTTGCGGCAACAGCTGGAGGGCTTGTGACATGGTTGGGTTGGCCTCCTCGCTTGGGGATTGACCTGAA
>CAXFJI010000101.1:0-8276 GCA_964003275.1 uncultured Planctomycetaceae bacterium | reverse complement strand
GGTCAGGCAATGACGACATGCGAGGTGATGCAGGCAAAGACAGAATGTACGGGGGGCCTGATCGGGATATTATGCGCGGTGGTAGTGGTGATGATTATCTGAAGGGCGGAAGTGCCAGGGACATCCTCTTCGGTGGTTTTGGTAGAGATCACCTCATTGGAGATGCAGGGAACGATATTCTTTTAGGGGAAGATGGTGATGATGTCCTCCTTGGAGGTGCCGACAATGACTGGATCGATGGTGGCAACGGCGACGACCACCTGAATGGTCAATCAGGCTGGGATCGCATGTTTGGCCAAGATGGCGACGACATACTCATTGCAATAGATAACTATGGTGATGCTCGAGTTGATGGTGGCCCAGGACGTGATGCCTACTGGACTGACTATAGAGAAGTCGACAGAGGTTTTTGGGCTAGAGGTGGACGTGAATGGCGGGATGTCATACGCGGAGTGGAATCACACGACACTGTCCATGAGATTACACGGTTCGACAACAGGGCTGATCTCACACTCGATCACGATAACATTTCCGATCCAACGTGGAATGCTCCGCGCTCATCTTCAAGACGTGATCTCAGGTATATGTCATTTCCAGAAAATCCACTTTTTGCAGAAGGAGGACCATCGAGTGCAGATATTCAAATAGCTCACTCACCTTCTAACTTAAGACATATGCTCGGAAATGCTGACTTTTTACTTGAACTTGGAGCCATAGCAAGTGAAAGTCCAACCACTATCCGACACAACGTTGTTGATTTCAACGATGGTACGTTTGGTGTACATATTCATGATCGCTTTTACCGCGTTGATAGTCAGTTGCCAGTCTGGCGTCGAGGAACACGCGCGCCTGACCAACTTGCATTCACCGGCACGGGTCTCGATGGGAGCCTCTGGATGGCTGTTGTAGAAAAAGCTGTGGCCCACCATGAGGGAGGCTATCACAAAGTACTCGAAGAAACGAATATGCATGACATGTTTCATGCATTCGGGTTTTATGGAAGACACACACAGATAGGTGAATTTCGCAATTGGTATCGCTTATCAGATGAATTACATAGATCAGAGGCAACTGTTATCGAACTGGGAGAATGGACCGGAATTAACACGGCTCTTGCTATTGATACTCCACGCCCTCCATCCCACGTGCTGAACCAGACGTATATTGTTGAAAGAATTGTGCATAGCAGATTCGCCCGGGGAGTGTATCTTCGGAAGCCGCTTAACCTACGGCTCTGGACAGGGTCAACCGGCACACCTGGCGATGATCTTATCTTTCTCAGTTTTGAACAACTGTATTTATGCAATGGCCTAGTTCGTACAGCTAGGTGATTGTCGAATGCATACCCCGAGACGTAGATCCGCCTGGCTAGAACGCTTCGTTCGGGACGTAAAGGTCGTGCGTTCGAATTGCATCGCCCCGACTTGCAGTTTTTTATTCGAAAGAGAACGTTCATTCCAGTCACCATTCAGATTGACATGAGCACCAAGGTCTTACTGGTGACGCTCTCGACTTCTTCGTTGGGGTGAACCACGACAAATTGTGACAGATTATTCAGAAAATTCGTTTACTGGCACCAACCGTTCTCATCAAGGCCAACCCCAACGGGACTCATAGGCCACACTTTCTTTTGCACGTCATCAGGTTTTTGATAGATCCTCTCTCCATGACCAATGTGATATCTATGTTTTGAAAACCGATCCTTGTTAATTTGGAATGATTGTCATGACGTTGCCGATCGGGATGTTTTTTTCCACTCATCCTGACAGATATGCCGAATAGGCAAGGAGACATGACTCTTCGGCGTTATCAGCAGAAGGGTTTGGCAATAATCCCCATTGATGGCTCATTGCACTCACTTCAGAAAATAAACGACTTATGCTCATTGGAAAAACAATATCGAAATGCGTTCTTGCTGGTCTCCTGAGCTCAACACTGCTCGCAGGAGAGCCTGCAGGCCCTGTAGCCGAGCGTGAAATCTACGATGCATTCGCACAGGCCGACGGTCAGGCCCCCGTCACACTCATGCCTCGTGAAGGGGTACCGGATGAGGATGTTTATCAATTTCGTGCAGCTGCTCCACAGGAAGCCGCGGTTGAGGAGGGAGCAACTCGTTACCTCGAAACACAGTTTCTTCTCAACAGAGGCATTGAGACCTACGGTTGGGTCGACGTTGGTATCGGCGCGAATGGCTGGGGAGCTGATTGGAATGGTCCAATCACCTTTAATGATCGAAGCTGGCAGGGGCAGATGAATCAACTCTATCTTGTGAATGAGCGGATCTTAAAAGAAGACCAACTCAGTTGGGGTGGACGAATTGACCTGCTCTACGGTACGGACTTCCTGTACACAGTTGCAGCTGGTCTTGATGCGTATCGTTCAACTCCTGACCCACTTGGTCTGACCGGTCCTCGTTGGAATACCAACCGGTATTACGGTCTTGCCATGCCACAGGTCTACGGTGAGCTGGGGAGCCAAGAACTAAACGTTAAGTTTGGTCACTTTTACACCTTGATTGGGTATGAAGTTGTTCCTGCGATCGGTAATTTCTTCTACACTCATGCTTACACCATGCAGTATGGCGAACCGTTTACCCATACTGGTGTACTGGGTACATGGGTGCCAAACGACCAGCTGACCATTATCGGTGGTATTACCAATGGTTGGGATAACTGGGACGACGGTCTTGAGACCGGCGCTGCAATTGCGAATCCAGGTCCTGGACAAAACAGTAATGCATCATTCTTGGGAGCAGTCACGTTCTCAAGTTCTGATGGATCACAGGCTCTGACACTGGCCAACTCAAGTGGTAATCAGCTGAGTGGTTTTCAGGACCCTTTCGGTGCGAACTTTGTTGGCAACCGAACGGTGACCAGCATTGTGTACACCAATGAGTTCACTGATAAGTTGACGTACGTGTATCAGAGTGACTTTGGTTATCAGGCACATGCAAATCCTGTATACCAGACACAAGGCCAACAAAACGGTTCAGCCTACTGGTACGGTGCGAACCAGTATCTGTTTTATAACTTCACAGACTACCTGATTGGTGGTCTGCGATTTGAGTGGTTCCGTGATAACAACGGTACCCGTGTTGTGTCTGGCCTTCGTGATGGTTCGCCAGCAGCTGCTGGTCTGCAACAAGCAGGGTTTGCCGGTAACTTCTGGGAAATGACCTGGGGTCTCAATTACCTGATTGGGAACAACATGGTTATCCGACCAGAACTACGCTATGACTGGTTTTCAGCTGACGCAGGTGGCGGAAACGGTCCTCCGGGAACCATGCCGTACGGCCGTAATCTTGACCAGAACGGACAATTCTACGGTGGCTGCGACGTCATCTGGCAGTTCTAAAAATTCTCGCTTGTACCAGAAAGTGAATTCCTACGAACTCTTTCTGATTAAGGCTAAACCCTGCGCACAGTGCATTTCATAACAACTCGACTACTGTTATTGATGCTCATGTACAACCATGTATTCAGGGATACTTGTTGACCACGCCGTCAGTGCATGAGATATCGTCGATTGCAATCATACTGCCAGCGTCTCCGGTACTTTCTTAGAATTCTGGATCGGAGAAATTCAGAAACATGATTATTGAACTATGGCATAATACGGAAAACTGCCTTTGTAAATACACTAACCCAATCTGCATCTTCACCAGTTTTGACTCAGCATCAATTGATTCTCAAGAACCCCAATTGAACATATGCCGCGGTTTGTATCTAAAATCCTTAACCAACATAAACTCCCCATGAGAACACTTACTTTATCTCTCGCATCCTTTTGCCGACTATTCTTGGCAGTTATTCTGATCCCCTACCTGACCGTACAAACACACGCTGCAGATCGACCAAACATTCTCTGGCTGAGCTGTGAAGACATTAGCCCACATCTTGGATGTTATGGTTACCCTAACGCCACCACGCCACACCTTGATGACTTTGCAACACAGGGCACCCTATATACCCACGCGTTTGTAACCGCTGGCGTCTGCGCTCCCTGTCGCTCAGCCGTTATTACGGGCATGTATCAGACGACACTCGGCACGCATCACATGCGATGCAAAGCATCTCTTCCTGACCATATAAAGCCATTTCCAATGTTTCTGCGAGAAGCTGGGTATTACTGCACCAATAATTCAAAAACGGATTACCAATTCACTGCTCCAAAGGACACGTGGGATGCATCGAGTGGTAAAGCACACTGGAAACATCGTAAAGACAATCAACCGTTTTTTTCTGTTTTTAATTTTACCGGATGTCATGAGTCCGGTATTGCGAATGAGAATAAATGGAAAACTGTGACAAAAGGCCTCCAGTTGCATGACCGAGATACCGTGGCATCATCGTTACCGCCATACTATCCCGACACGCCTCTCACTCGCGAAGATTGGGGACGATATTATGATGTTATCACAGCGATGGACCGATGGTTTGGTGAACACCTTCAGGCATTAGATGATGCTGGACTTGCGGATGACACCATTGTGATCTTTTGGTCCGATCACGGTGTCGGGCTTCCACGCGCGAAGCGATGGCTCTATGACTCTGGCATGCGGGTTCCTCTCATTCTCCGCATCCCCAAAAAATACCGTCGCGGGCAACAAGGTCTCCCTGGAATAAAAACCGACCAACTTATTAGTTTGATTGATCTTGGACCAACAACACTCAACATTGCCGGCATCACACCTCCCGCCTATATGCAGGGCCGGCCATTTCTGGGAGCAAATCTACCAGCACCACGTCAGTTTGTTTTTGGCGCACGCGATCGGATGGATGAACGGTACGACATTATTCGTGCCGTGCGAACCAAACGATTTAAGTACATTCGTAACTACGAACCGTTTAAAACGTTTTACCAATACATGAACACACCTGAAAAAGGTGCCACCATGCAAGAAATCCGTCGTGTTGCTGCAGAAGGCACTCTCCCTCCAGCCGCAATGCTGTTTATGTCCCCAACAAAAGCAAAAGAAGAGCTTTATGACACACAGGCTGATCCACACGAGCTTAACAATTTGTGTAATCATCCTGACTATGCAGAAGAACTCAAGAACATGCGGGAAGCACATCTTGCATGGGTAACACGGACTCGTGACATTGGACTCATACCAGAGTCTGAAATCGCTGAAGGAGAAGAAGCGTTCGGTAGTGCATGGGAAATCCTGAATGGGGGGAACGCTGGCAACCTCAATGAGCGCCTGAGAGATGCTGCATCATTGTCACTCGCTGGCCATGATGCGCTACCGGCAATGATAAAGACATTATCAGATGATCATGCTGCCGTCCGATTCTGGGGAGCGATTGGTATCGGTAACATCAAAAAAGAAGGGATTGAGGCTATTCCTCAACTTCACTCTTTAATGCAAAACGATGCTTCTGATGCCGTACGAACAGCAGCAGCACGAGCACTCATCCGCATGGGACAGCCACAAGAAGCCTTAGACGTTTTGGCTCAAATACTCAACGATGGCACGCAATGGGCTCGCCTCCGTGCCGCCATCGTTCTTGATGAAACAGACCGTACAGCCCTGCCTGTTCTTGAGACGATGAAACACAACAAGACGTATCGTCAAGGTATGGTTGCCGATGGGAAATATACGGTACGAGTGCTCAACCGAGCACTCAATGAGTTACTTGGCACACATGAAGTCGTGCCATGATCACAATAAACAGCTGACACTCGAAATTATTATCTGAGGGATAGGGAGAGTTCATTCCCATTGATCTTCTTCCTAACCCGTTTCAGGCATGAATGTCGGCATGACCACACCACTCGGCTCCTTCCACATTCCACGAACTTGGGCAAAATGAATTTCACAGTTGCGTGCACCCCAAGTATACAACTCAGCAACTAAATCATCGCATTCGACAGGGACAAGCCATACCGGCCTTCCTCCACGATGAAACTGATTTAGTTGATACCAGATGAGTGCTGCAGCATCTGCGGTTGATCGCATCACCCCTGGTCCCAACATTGTGCTGCCAGGATGTTTCACAGACACCAGAACACCATCAATACCCGAACCAGATGCATGATCGATAACACAGACATTCCAGATGCCCTGGCGGTTTTCCAGAAAAAAATGATGGTCTTTCCTTCTCTCAATACACTGCACTTCTTCCTCGAGTTGCACGATGGCTTCAAGATCACGAAGTGTCGCGAGCCGAACCCGATCCAGCCCAGACAGATTTTGTGATGGCATCCCGCTTTGAGGGACTTCAAGAAACATGTCTTGATACGCATAGCGAGGAACAAATCCCCCACGGGTGTAGAGAGAATAGGAATCTAAATTCATTGCACTCGATACTAAACGCGTTGGCTTTTTCTGATCCTCTGACATTGAAACCACAGCATTTAGCAACATTCTTGCAAGGCCTTTCCCAAAGTGATCAGGATGAACATTCATGATGCCAAGGGAGACATGCGTCGATCGGGGGTGATAAAAGCATGACGCGGCAATCAACCCAGTTTTTTTCTCCACGGCCAACAGGCAACAACCTGGATCCAGTTCCTCATAGACGTCATAGAACAAGCGTGTTGAACTCGGATCACCGGTAAAGATCGGTGAATTCCCATGAGCCACGTACCACTGATTGGTGGACTCACGAATCAAGTCTGAGATCTCTCCTGCATCTTCTGAACGATTCCGTCTTAATTCGTAGTCACTCATTGTCATTCTTTTGGGTGATACGGGTACCAATCAGGCGTACCAAACCAGTCGTGCATTTCCTTTTCAAATGGGGCAACGATCTCGTTTGGTTCTGGAAATACACCTTGATCGTTGGTTTCTACAATCCAGGTTTCTAATGCAGCCCGCATACGAATCAGCGCATCACGGTGTTCTCGTTTCTCTGATTGCGCAAGATTGTGAATTTCATGAGGATCAGTGATGGTATCGAAGAGTTGTTCTTCAGCGACCGTTGGTGACATCAATGCAAGTGGTGGACCTGAAAGCTTACCTTCATCGAACAAGGTTCGCATTAATGGCTTAATCGGAAAACATTTTTCTTTATATCGATTTAGCGAGGTGAAATGTCGATTTGGATAGTAGTTTCTGATGTAGTGATATCTCTCACCCCGTACACTTCGAATGCGATTGACTGTTTCATCAATTCTGTCACGGGCGGAAAATGCATATTGACGCTCTGGACCAATGCGATCGCCCAAAAAGACACGGCCATGCATACCTAATGGTGGCTGAATGCCCGCGAAGCCAAGCGTTGTTGGCGTTATATCGATAAGACTGATGACCTGCTCACTCACCTCTCCTGAAATATAGTTTTCTGGCGGCTTAAAGTTTTTTGGCCAATGAATGATCATGGGCACATGCAAGCCAGAATCATAACACCAATGAATACCTCGCGGTTCGATCCTGCCATTGTCACCAAAGAACATAATAATGGTGTCATCAGCAAGCCCATCCTTCTTGAGATACCTCAGGATCTTGCCAATCGTTTTATCCATTCCTGAAATAGAATTGAGATACCGTGCCCACTCCTCTCGAACTAATGGATGATCAGGGTAGTAGGGCGGTGGTGTTACTGTATCGGGGGTTGCAATTTTTTCATGCTGATCTTCTCCTTTCCACTTTACCCGTGGAAGCCTCCACGTCTGGCGATCATAGATGTCATACTCTGCCTCAAGCGTATTAATCTGTGCAAAAAATGGCTGATTTTTGACAAGATGCTCCCAACTCTCGGTATCGTAGAGTCTCCCTTCATTGACGAAATTGAGATCCAGTTTTCCTGAACCAACCGCATCCTCGCCCATGGTCGTGATATTGCCTGTTGTATATCCAACTTTGTTGAGACGATGTGTAATCGGCTCTACACCGACGGGCAAGCGATAGTCGTCATCGCGGTGGGACCGCATGTTATGCGTATCAGTTGACGTCTGATACATACCGACAAAAAAAGCACTTCTGCTTGGCGCACACACAGGTGACGTTGCAAAAACTTTTGTGTATCGAACACCATTTTTTGCGAGGTCATCCAAATGTGGTGTTTTTACGTGCGATGCACCGTAGCACCCCAAATCCAGTTTGAGGTTCTCTCCTACAATCCAGAGAATATTGGGACGCCGATTCAGTTCCGAAGCCATCACGCTGGAAGAAAAAATCAGGAAACCGACTCCATACAGAAATGCAATGCGTGCCCAGGTTTTCATCGAGAATGTACACCCCCATACGATCCACAAAACCACTAGACTATCGTAGGATGCAAAAGGTGTCATCCAAGTCCCTAAAACCACGTGAAGTCGAGTATCGTGGC
>CAXFJI010000100.1:0-8291 GCA_964003275.1 uncultured Planctomycetaceae bacterium | reverse complement strand
CAACATATTGGTTTTGATCTTTTCAAACAGTCCATCATTCGCAAGATTATTGTTGAGAAGATCGAACCCGTCTTCGACTGTTCCGGCAAAAAGATTTGACCCAAACGATCCCGCAGAGACACCCTGCAGTGCAAGTGGCCTTGGCTGGATAACAATGTGATTTGCGAGTCCGAGGAGGACGTTTGCAAGATAGTAATCGGGAAAAGGGGACCTGAAAACAGGACCACCTTCACGAACCCTCTCGAGAAGTTCTCGGCTGATCGTGTAGGCCTGCATATTATAGAAAAATCGTCGTCGTAGTTGGATTGATGCTTCAACATTCTGACGAGCATCAACACTTGATAAGACAAAAGGTTTTATTCTACCTGCTGCAAACCGGCCAATTGGTAAGGTTTTCAGTCGAGAGTCACCAGCAGTATCAGGATGACAAAACTGATAAAGGCTACTAACAATTAAGTCAGGATTATCAAACCGTGAAACGAGTGTATTGATTTGTGAAAAATAATCTGGAGCCAGTCCGTCGTCATCTCCCATGAGTAATACATAATCACCATCCGCATAATTAATGGCGGTGTTCCAACTGTCTGTCACGGGCAAATATGATTCTGATGAGTAGTATTCAATCTGTTTGCAATTCTGTGAGGCAATGATTTCCCTGAGTTCAGTATCACGGCCAGAGCACCCATTGCCAAAAATAATCAACTGCAAATTATCGTATCCCTGCTCTAAAACAGTAAATATTGCATGCCGTAACAATTCGGCTCGACCTCGCGTAGGAATCACAATGGAAATCCGTGGCGACCTCAGTGGCGTTTGATGCCAATGAAGATTCTTGTGGGTAGTGTCGCGGACTGTTTGATGTGCTGGAAATTGAAATGGAATGACAGGAAGAGAGTCATGATTTTCGAGGTATCCTCCCCATGTCAAAACACGATGGGTGTATTTCACAGCATCCGTCATACGGTCGTATTCCTGTGTTTGATTGTCAGAAACTAAAAGATTCTCCTGCAGACCACTGCGAAAAGTCTTCGTTTTTGGCCATTCATCCATGGAATGAACCGTTCCAAATTTATCAACGACACATAGATCCAGTCCCTTTTTGAGAACATGCCGTGAAAATCCATTCGGGCCACTCTCAAAGCGACAACAATCATGTTTCGTCGCTGCTGGTTCTGGTAATTCTTCGAAGGTTTTCTTTGAAACCATAAAGGCATTTGAACGAATGTGGGGATTTGGAAACTCGGGAAAGTCACTGCAGAAAGCAAATGGGCCACCAGGCGCAACACGACTTCCCCAGATGCCTTGGTCAAATTGATCAAGTGTGTCTTCCCAACGCTTACGTAAACCAATGATTCGATTTATTTCTGCCGCTATGCGCTTGTCTCGTCGTTTGCTGGGCTTCAGCCAACGGGGATTAGTGATTTTGCAATACCATTCAAAATATTTTGCAATATCCGAGTTGTAGCTCACTCTGTTTTGGCAGCACCAGTCAATAGCATGAAGAACCTTTATAGAACTATAAAGACTCTCGAACGAACCGGTAGCGCCAACAAGGCCGACACCAGGTTTGGTGATGCCGTCATAAAGTTTTTTGAGCCAATGATCGGCTTGAATCTCTGAAAAAGTATTGAAAAAGCAAGCATAGTCACACGGTATCTCTTTAAGGGCAGCTGAGTAAGCCTGAATATCAAAGCCAGCATCGTCGTCAAATGGAACAATATGGTGTGGTAGTCCGACTGTCTCTCGAAGCTTCTTGATATCGTTCTCACTCGAGTACCCCTTGGCAATCACGATCAGCGTATGAGGTATTCCAGATGGATGATTTCGATAGCTCGTAAAGAATCGTTCAATAGGTTCATGTCCCTCTGCAAACCGAGCAAGATAAAAGACTGCAACGTCATTGGATTGTGGTGGGTTGCTCTGAGAATAAGTATTCATGAAGAAAAGCGTATCGAATTGTGTGCAATTAAAGAGACAATCATTAGTTTTTCACGTCGCCTAATATATGGATTACGCACAGTAGTTTACAAAGTTAAGAAAATCCTGTGTGTGATGATCATAAAACTGCACTTGACGAATAAGGCATCACATGCGCTTGATTGCCCTCGCTTGCACCCATTTTTGAATACAGGTGGCACTCTGTGAAACTATGTTTTGTTGGTACAGGACGAAGTGGAACGACACTCATTTGTGACATGTTCGGAGATCATCCCGATCTCCTTATGTTTGGAGAAAGTTACTGGCATCCAATCCTGTTTGATAAACATGGCCTGCGCCCAGTGTCGGGACGCGAACAGCTCAGGATTGTTCGTGAAGTAACGTTTCCAATTCCACAGAGAAAACGGTGGTATCGTCCGTACCGAAAACCCAGAGTGAAGCACCCAATTATTGAGTCGACGCTCGAAAAATATGAGTTACATCCGCCTGAAATCTACGAAGAGTTTCTTGAGAAGTTTGGTGACAAAGAGCAGACGATTGCAGAATTCTGTGATGCCTTATCTGGTGTGATACTTCATCGATTGGGAAAGTCTCTATGGGGTGACAAAACCCCACACTATTTTCACAAGATGCATTTACTGCAAACCATTTGGCCTGACGTGGTGTTTATCAATGTACTTCGCCATGGTGTTGCAGTGGCAAGATCGATGCAAAAACACGTTGGTTTTCAGTTGATTCGAAATCTTCAGGTCGATAGTTGGACAGGCGTTGCTGCATTGCATGAGTTTTTGGATGTTCCAGAGCGAGAGGTCGTATTGGTGGATTACCTAACAATGTGGGCAAGGCAGATATTACGGAGTCGAGATGAGGCAAATCGGTTGCGATCGGGAAGCTATATGGAAGTCTATTTCGAGCACCTCATTACACGTCCCTCTGATGTTTTGCAGTCTATCTGTGCATTTGCAGAATTGGACTGTGATGCAGCATGGTTAGCGCGTCAGAAGACTATTTGTCGTTCAGACAGGCTCAGTATTGGTGGCCCGATTGATGCCGTTCCAGACATAGTCATGGATGTACTTCATACGCTCGGGTATTCACTCGACACACCGTTGCCACGATCAACGGGATAGAGAAGTGTGAGTGCATTTGCAGCTATAGAAACTAGCCAAGAAGAACGTCGACTTTATAAGATGTGGAAAAATACTGTCGATCTCAACGTATCCGTAATGACTCTCAATACATAGAACGCGTCTAAAAATGAAAATACTTGTAACTGGTGGTGCGGGATTTATTGGTAGTCATATCGTAGAGCAACTTTTGTCGGGCGGTCATGACGTGGAGGTTATTGATGATTGCTCAAGTGGCTTAAAGCAAAACATACCTTCTGAAGTGCCTCTTCATATTGTTGATATCGTAGATACGCAGAGAGTGTCTGCGGTCATTGAAGGCATGAAGCCTGAGGCAATCTGTCACCAAGCAGCACAGATGTCAGTAAGCCGGTCGGTACGAGAGCCTTTGTTTGATGCCAAGGTAAACTGTCTTGGACTTATAAATGTACTTGATGCAGCAGTGAAAGTGGGTTGCCCACGTGTTGTTTTTGCTTCGAGTGGTGGTGTTTTATATGGTGATGTTGCATCAGCAGTGACCGAAACCAAATTAGCAAATCCGGTGAGTCCCTATGGGATAACAAAATGGGTTGGTGAGCGGTATTTAGCGTTTTATGCCAAAGAGTATCGCCTCAAGGCGGTTGCATTGCGGTATTCCAATGTTTATGGACCCCGCCAAAATCCACATGGTGAGGCAGGCGTGGTTGCCATCTTTTGCAAAAAGTCCATTGCTGGTGAGCCAGCGACTATAAACGGCGATGGTGAGTATATACGTGATTACGTTTACGGGCCTGATGTAGCACGTGCGAATGTTCTTGCCCTTACGCAAGACCTCTCATGCGTTGAACCCTCTTCACTCACCAGTCTGAATGTTGGCACTGGGATTGGAACAAGTGTCAACCAACTTGAAAAAATGATTCGAAGCAATATGAGTGATACGATGAAGTCAAAAGGGAAAAAGTTTCTTTCTCTTGATCCGGTGTATGGTCCAGCCCGGCCTGGTGACCTGCGATCGAATTGTATTGATGCATCTCTCGCCAGAAACATCCTGGGATGGGAACCTTGCGTGTCACTTCAAGATGGTCTCCAGAAAACGACTGAGTGGTTCGTGGAGCATTCATGAAAAAAACGGCATTAGTCACAGGAATTAGTGGGCAAGACGGAGGTTATCTTGCGGCGCTCCTTCTGAAACAAGGATATCGAGTCATTGGGACCAGTCGTGATGCAAATGCAAATCGCTTCGAGGGCCTGCGAACGCTTAATATTCAAGACAAGGTCATTCTCGATTCAATGTCATTGATTGATTTTCAATCAATCCTAAGAGTTATTCATCAATATGAGCCAGATGAAATTTACAATCTTGCAGGACAAACATCAGTGGTGCTTTCGTTTGATCAGCCAGTGGAAACCTATGAGAGTATTGTTATTGCAACAGTCAATTTGCTCGAAGCTATTCGCATGTCAAACAAAACGATTCGTCTTTATAATGCCGGTAGTTCAGAGATGTTTGGAAATACCAAGGGTGAGCCTGCATCAGAAGTGACAAGGCTGCACCCCCGCAGTCCCTATGGAATTGCTAAAGCGACTTCATTTTGGCAAATTGCCCAGCATCGTGAGGCATACGGTGTGCATGCATGTACGGGTATTCTTTTCAATCATGAAAGTCCGTTGCGTCCTGAGCGATTTGTCACGCAGAAAATTGTCAAAGGGGCCTGTGCTATCGCGAACGGTAGCGAAAAAACCCTTCCACTTGGTGATTTATCTGTCCAGCGAGATTGGGGATGGGCGCCCGAATATGTTGTAGCCATGCACGCGATGCTCCAACGGGATCATCCAGAAGACTTTGTGATTGCTACTGGTCAAACATCAAGTCTCGAGGCATTTGTGTCAGAGGTGTTTTCGACGCTTGGGCTCAACTGGAAAGAGCATGTCGTACGAGATCCAAGATTTATGCGACCCAGTGATCTTTCGATTGGTCGAGCCGACCCGACGTTGGCTGCTACACGATTGGGTTGGCAAGCACGTTATAAAATGAAAGATGTTGCTCGAATGATGGTCGAGGCACGAATGGCGGACATTAAGGCTGATTGAGTTTAGATGTTGCGCCAGAACACAAATAGTTTGAAAGAGAACGCGAAGCGAGATACAGCATCAGTCCATGTTTTTTTCCAATAATTCGCTCTGCATTTGTCATTGAAAGCCCAACATTTTCAGGCATCCAGTAGCGAGGCATACCGGTGTGCCCAAGGGCCTCCATTTTGGAATTGCAATCAAGCATCGGATAAAATCCAAGGACTTTATCCTTAGGATTGATGATCAGTGAAACCTCATCAACACAATCAAGAGTGTGACGATATGGTCCACAAGGAGCAAATGCATCGCATCGAACAGCGGCTGCAATAAACATGAGATTTGTTTGGGCGACACGATTAATCCACGGTTGTAGGTCTGTTCGGCCAGATTCCTCTGCTTCTACAAGATCTTCCAGTGCTTCAAGTGTGATAAGAGCTCCAAAACTGTATCCGAGAATCCCAACTGGTCGCGTAGGCTTAATCTGACCAAGCAACCAAGCGAGATATCGTCCTTCTGAATAGGCACGGTTATATTTCGAACGCCCATCTTTAAGAAGAATACCGTCTTGTTCACTCGGCCATGAATAGATAATGACTCGTACATTGCCCATGCCAGCACAACTGGCTATACAACGCTGTGCAAGCGTGAGTCCTTGCTGAGCAGCCTCACAGTGCTTGTAACGGTTGCCATGAATAAAAATGACAATTGGTCGAATTTGCCCTTCGGCATCAGGACCGAGAAGTGAAGAGATGTCAGATTGGTGCCAAGTACCTCGACAACAACCGTTGGTCGTATTCTGGGCAAGAAAATGCTGAACTCGTAGTCCTGGATTCATTGGGACACAACATGTCGATGGCAATTGGCGAGTACTCACCATCCACACGTCGGGTAACGAACATTCTGAAGCCAGATCTCCAGGTGAGGATTGAAGTGATCTCAATGCTCTTTCTTCAGTGTTCGGAAGTGCAACGAAAGAAAGGGATTGATCAGTTTGGGTATCAGCAAAAACAGGGTGTGATGGAACAACCCATGACAAGTAAAGCAAAAGAAAAAGGCATGCATGACTCACTTTGCTGTTCAGTAGCAGCAAAGTGCATACATCAGCCCATTTGTTTTGATGCTTTACGTGCATCGCGCATGAACCCCTTCTACCCGTCGCATATTCATTATTGAAAGCACTTAGATTTTCAAATCTAGCACCCGTTTTTTGATGATAGGTCATTTCTATGCGGGCATAATTTGTTCAAAAAGGAGTTGCTGTGCGTGTAATCGTTACGTTCGTTACAGGTGATCTGAATACTCGTGAGATTATTGCGTATTCCCTCAGTTGACTGGTGAGATCCGACCGCGCATGGGTTCATGGGTTAGAGTGAAATGTTGTCGTTTAGGAGACGCACAGAAACCAGAGTTCACGGTGGGATTTTTATTCTCACTGCGGAGGAGAAACAGTTATGTCTCGCATACCACTACTGATTGCCGGATTGGTTTGCCTCAGTGCTTTTTCTGGCTGTAGTTGTTTTGGACCGAATTCCGGTCGTCCGTCGTTCATGGAGTTTCGAAATGATGGCTGCTTCAATCGTCGGCAGCATCCACCAATGCCAGCAACGCCTGCATGTGGAGCACCGGCTTGTGCGCCATGTGGAGCTCCATCGTGCGAACCATGCAGTAATCCTGCTCCATGCTGCGAGGGGGGAGAAATTATGTCCTCTCCAGCAATCGTTCCTACAGTAAGCGATCCAGGAACTTTTTCCTGAGCCGCTCCAACAGAACGATCAGATGATGAAGGCCTTTCCGGTGACGTGCCGTTCTTGCCGGCCACGCATCGGGTAAGCAACACACTGGGTGTTTGCTCCCGATTCGAGCGGCCCGTCACCCGAAAGGCCTTCGCTAAAATTAAGGAACGATTCTCATCAGAGAAACTGTCTGATTGGTTTCATGCAGCAATTTCTACTGGGATGTAGAGTATGAGGCTACTAGAACTGGCTTCATTGACTTTCTTTCTAGGATTCATATCTTTCTAGCTGCCAGGGGCAATGTATCAAAAAGCGGATCACCGCTGGTACAGAGGCCAAATATGAGAAAGCCCCGTCAGCACAGGCGACATCAAAAACGTCGCCGATGCAAGACAGTTTTTCGTTTTGAAACGTTGGAACAGCGTCTTGCTCTTTCTGTTACACCACTTGCTGAACACTTTGCCAGTGCTGCCATGGAAGCAGTTGCTCGTGGAGAACTCACAAGTGAAAAGTGGATCATTCGGGAAATATCACATGAAAGGATAGCAGAGCAGTGTGCATTAGCTGTTCAAGACAACTTTGGTGGTCAGCAAGGATGGCAGGCCCGTCCAATTGGTTCATCCTTTTTCCGGCTATCGACACCTGGGGTTGATCCGTCAGATGTTGTGGATTGGGCGCGATCTCAAACTTCACGATTTGTCGTAGAGCCCGATCTTCCAATCCATGTACAAGTAACCCCAAATGATTCGTCAATGAATCAACTGTATGGACTGCATAATTATGGTCAGTATGGAGGGACCGTTGATGCTGATATTGACGCGATCGAGGCGTGGGATATTACGACGGGTTCACAAGATGTTGTCGTAGGCGTGATAGATTCTGGTATTGA
This sequence comes from uncultured Planctomycetaceae bacterium, assembly GCA_964003275.1. Lineage (GTDB taxonomy): Bacteria > Planctomycetota > Planctomycetia > Pirellulales > UBA1268 > CACORA01. Next base: position 552 of record CAXFJI010000100.1, on the reverse strand, counting down.
TATCACACATCCAGATCTTGCAGCCAATATATGGCAAAATCCTGGTGAAATAGCAGGAAATGGTATCGATGATGATGGCAACGGATTCATTGATGATGTGCATGGATGGGATTTCCATGATGATGACAACACTCCCAATGATGGGAACGGCCATGGAACACATGTGGCTGGGACGATCGGTGCTGTTGGGAATAACGGCAATGGTATCGTTGGCGTCAACTGGCAGGTCTCGTTATTGCCACTTCGGTTCTTAGGTGATGACGGTTATGGATGGACAAGTGATGCAGTTGCAGCAGTAAATTATGCCACCATGCTCAAGCGAGATTTTGGAATCAATGTGGTAGCAACGAATAATAGCTGGGGCGGTGGTGGTTATTCCACAACACTGTATCAAGCCATTCAGGAGGCAAATCAGCATGGGATCATGTTTGTTGCTGCAGCAGGAAACAATAGCTCCAACAATGATGTGTCTGGAAGCTATCCTGCAAACTACGATCTGCCGAATGTTCTTTCGGTGGCTGCTCTTAATCGTAACGACAATCTTGCTGGCTT
>CAXFJI010000099.1:0-8292 GCA_964003275.1 uncultured Planctomycetaceae bacterium | reverse complement strand
CTATTGAATTCCATGGCAAAGAGAAGCGCGATGGTGTACGAAATCACCTTTCAAAAGAAACGACTCGAACGCTATTTCACAAGAGTATGCACAAATGGGTTTTTTGCTTCCTTACGATGGAAGATGCAACCACACTTATTACTAATCCGTCGTTACGAGAAATGCGACAAGGACCGGGTGTTTTTGTTGTTGATTGCACTACGGGACCACTTTCAGGCCGCATTATTTCAATCCTACCAAAAACGCCTGGCAAGTATTATCGCTTCATGCCTTTCCACATTGATGAACTTGCAAACCTGCCATCTGGAACACTTACCCAACGATCTATGATACTTGCCGTACGGATCCACCCTGAAAGGCCTCAGAGTACGGCATCTGAATGCCATACATACCTGTGCCAGAAAGCCGCATCGCACTCAGCCTATCAAGCAAATATTCTTAAGCAGGGACATCACAACTGGGGGCCTCGATCACAAGATATTGTCCACAAAACAGGACACATCGGCCAAGCCTCTGAGATCTGCGCTCAAAGTTGGGAAAACCAAGATCTTCTCGACTCGTGTGTCGATTGTGTCGCGAGCTGGAGGCACTCATCCGGCCATTGGCAAGCGGTTCATAGTAAGCAGATTGCATACGGCTATGACATTCGTCGTGGAACAAACGGGATCTGGTATGCGACAGGCATATTTCTAGACTAGGGGATTTTCCTGTGCGGGGAGGACAAAGATCTTACCGTCTCCAATACGTCCGGTGCGAGTAACAGCCACTATTCGTGAAAGAACGTCTTCGACACACGAATTCTGAACCCATACCTTAATTTCGACCTTTGGAAGAAATGCAAAGGCAAAGTCACTGTCACCGTATTGATCTAAATAACTCTTCTGCCGCCCATATCCCTTTACTTCGCATACCGTGCATGCTTCGAGAGGTGCAAAACGCAAGTCCTCAAGGAGCCGCTCAGCCAAAAAGGGCCTTACAACTGCAATCACTTCTTTCATAGCTTCAACAAACGTTGGTGGACATTCTCATAACCGTATGAATGGATGAACTCCTGAGCATTTAGCTAAAGAAGTTCTCCCCGTAGAGATTCATCGACGGGCATGTCGTTACTGTGATATCACCATTCACGCGTGTTTTACAGGCTAGTCGCATAGATTCTTCATTCCCAATGTAAGCAAGGGAAACGGCTAATCGGCCAGATTCGAGAATGCCTTTCTTGTTTGTATTTTCCATTCCTTTCGTAATCAACACCCTACAACTGCCACAACTACCCATTCCATGGCAGTTCAGCACTTTATGCACTCCGGGATACAGCGCAACACCCGCCTGCAGTGCTTCTTTTCTTAGGTTCGATCCGTTTGGAACTTGAATTTCTTTCTTTTCATTCGTAAATGTGATCGTGGGCATGAAAATCTCTCGATGGATGGAACGTGATTGCCGATATTAGAACCTGACCTCGATACTGTAGCCGTCTCACCTCTTTCCTTCCAGACAGCGATAACAACAATGGCAGAACTTAGCAAATATCAACAGTCAATAGTCAAGAACTACTATGAAAATCTAGATACTGCGCTAGTTCAGAAACTTGGTGAGAAAGTGACCGATCTCTACCTCGCTGAAGGGAAAAAAAGGGGCAAACTTTGGCAATCAATTGCCGCCTCGCTCGCAAAGCTGGGGGTGCCGCAGAGTAGGATCGATCACGTCGTGAGTACTGACGACGCCCGCCAACTAGCCGTCTTGTTACAGGAACTATGGGGTAAGGATTGACCGCTGAGGCCCTCTACCTCATCTTGTGGGACTTCCACGTCAAGGAGCCACATGATGAGCCAGTGCCAGAGCAACAATTCCGATTCTAACTCTCCCAAAGAACGTAATGCGTTTCTTGAGGAACTCCGCTGGAAAAAGTTTTCTGTGCTTGACGATGGCTTTGTCGCCTTGGTTGATTGCATGGGAGATGACAGCTCTGTTGTTCAAGCAGCTCGCGTAAGTTATGGCGAAGGAACACGAAAGGTGAGCGATGACCGTCAATTGATTCGTTATCTTATGCGTCACGCTCATACCACACCGTTTGAAATGGCTGAAATCAAATTTGTGGTTCGTGTGCCAATGGATTGCTGGAGGCAGTGGATTCGTCACCGAACAGCCAGCGTCAATGAGTATTCCACACGGTACTCACTTGCCATCGACTCCATGCAATCAACATCTGACGATGAATGGCGATCTCAAGCCAAACATAACAGACAAGGATCTGCTGGTCTTGTTGAAGAACAAAAGGGGCAAACTCTTTCAGCCGCAGAAACCGAACTGCAAAACAATGCTCGGCGCGTATATGAAGACCGACTGGCAGCAGGGATCGCAAGAGAGCAAGCACGCAAGGATCTGCCACTATCAACGTATACCGAAGCTTACTGGAAAATTGATATTCATAATCTTTTTCATTTTCTTGCCCTTCGCATGGACTCCCATGCGCAACTTGAAATTCGTCGATATGCTGAAACCATTGGTCATGAAATTGTTGCAAAGCTCTTTCCGCTTTGCTGGGAGGCATTTCTTGATTACCGTGTGGAGGCAATGCGACTCACACGACTCGACCAAGGAGTTATTCAGCGGCTAGCTTGCCAAGGCTCAACACTGCCAGCTTCATACGAGTCATTTCTTGAAGCGCAGGATACATCTTGGTCCAACCTTGATCGGTCAAGAGAACGAGATGAGTGTCTCGCAAAACTCATTGCTCTTGGCATCATTAAGCATGATGTCAGCTAATCGACTACTCGCATGACCACTTCAACTTCTTGACCAGCTTCGTGATAACCACTATTGGCTGGAAGCGAGATAAATCCATTACCGGTCGCTAAACCAACAAGGTCACTTGATCCGGTCCATGGCAGCGGCGTGACTTCACAGGTGTTTTTATGAATAACACATGGCAAGAAAACGGGTCGACCCGAAGGTGCTTTTACAGGTGCTGTCAAACGGGACTTGCCACGAGGAAGATGCCACTCCCTTCGAGGCTTGCCGGACAGTCCTTGAATAGCTGGACGTACAAATACTTCAAAACAGACAAGGCTGCTGGCAGGATTTCCTGGCAATCCAAAAACAAGCGTCGGAGGCCGAGCATGTTGTTGATACAGTCCGAAGTAGACCGGCTTCCCTGGCTTCAGTCGTACCTTGTGAAACACCTTCTCGATGCCGCACAAACGAAAAACGTCTGGCACAAGGTCAAGGTCACCTGCCGAGACACCTCCAGAGAGCACCAGTATATCTGCTGCCAAGCCTTGCGCTACGGCCGCACGTATTGCCTCTGGTTTATCTGAAGAGATTCCCAAGGGAATTGGCTCTGCTCCTAGAAGTTCAACTGCAGCTGTCATCATGGGACCATTTGAGTTACGAGTTTGACCAAAATCAGGCATAGCATCTGGTTCTATAAGCTCGCTTCCTGTTGACAGAATGGCCACGCGGACTTTTGGTGAAGCATCAACATGCGTTGCTCCCGATTCTGCTGCTAATCCAATCCCGGCGGCATGCAACCTAGCTCCAGCCTCAAGGACTTCCTGCCCTGAGCGAAATGCCGATCCCTTTTTCCCCACGTGTTGCCCAGCACGAAATCCATCTGTACACAGCCGGACTTTCATTCCAGCATGTCTGGATGCCGAATCACCAATAACATTTTCCACGGGGATAACGGCATCTGCTCCTTTTGGAATAGGTGCTCCTGTCATGATTCTGGCACAACAGCCTGGCTTGATACTCAGCGTTGTCACATCACCCGCAGCCAAGTCGACAATAATATCGAGTTCGATTGATTGACCTGTGCCAGCATTCACATCGTCACTCCGCAAAGCAAATCCATCCATCATTGCCCGATCCCACGGAGGAGAATCAACATCTGCTATCACCGGTGCAGAGAGGATCTGTCCGCATGCATCCAGCAAACGTTGGCGACGTGCTGGAAGCGGACTGATGGCCTGCTCCAGAAGGTCTACTGCCTCAGACAACTCAATCATGCTCATCACTTTGCAAGAAAAACCGAAGTAAGTCACAGCCTACAGGCGTGAGAAAACTCTCCGGATGAAATTGCACACCGTAGACTGGCAATGCTGTATGACGAATTGCCATGATTTCTTTACTCCCATCCGGAGCCGTCGACCAGGCATCGACTTCAAATTCTTTTGGCAGTGACGACGGCTCAATAATAAGACTATGATAACGAGTAGCTTCAAAGGGGTTCGGCAACCCAGCAAAGAGTCCCTTACCAGAGTGTGCAATGCGATCGACCTTACCGTGCATGAGTTGCTTCGCACGCACAATTCTTCCTCCAAAAACCTGTCCAATGGACTGGTGACCAAGACATACTCCGAGGATCGGCATCCTGCCAGCAAATCGACGCACAACGTCACACGAAATGCCCGCTTCATTGGGTGTACAGGGACCGGGAGATATCACAAGGTGCGATGGTGATTTTTTAGCAATTTCGTCACCCGTTATCTCATCATTACGATGCACCTCAATGGGAATCTCTGGATGAATTGCTCCTATTTGTTGAACAAGATTCCAAGTGAATGAGTCGTAGTTATCGATAACTAAAAGCATAGGGATTCATTACCCACAAAAATAAAGTCAGATTATTGCAATAAGGTAGCTGGGTGCCCCTCCCGATCAACTAAAGGAATCACATGTGACTTATAGATTTGGGTATAGGCTTCTGCAAGGCGATGGTCATTCAGTGCCTCTTCAGACTCCCAATGCTCAACTAATGTGAATTTTTTGGGATCCGCGTTGGAATGGTATACGTCAAATCTTTTACACCCAGGCTCTGCCCGACTCTTTCTCATTGCATTTGAAAGCAGTTCACTCACTTTTGAGACATCATCAGTATTTTTTACCGTGAGAAGCACATTCAGATAAATCACGCGTTATCCTCCAAAAAATAATTCCATCCTCTACTCTACCACCATAATACCAGTGCTGTCGTTCATTTCCTTGCGTCTCCTCGCCAGTATTTTGAGGTACGGAGGAAGATATGTTGCCCTGTGTGCAAATGAACCAATTGACGCGTCCACATCCGTATGGTCTGGCTCACAGAAGTCCGTGATAAAAAAACCTGCTTGGCACAGACCGCCAAGAATGTCAGAAAGCGAGTGAATGAATTCGTGTGTACCTTCTTCACGAAGCCGGGAAGGCCTGACTGGCGGAAGAGGGTCTGTACGGTTTTGTGGATACGACACTGCGTACTGACCTGATGTCACGGGCTCCAAAGACGATTGTAAACTTGTTGGCGATTTATGCTGGCTGATATAGATGCCATCTGGCTTGGTGACATATGCCACTTCCTGAAAGACTTGACTGATGTCAGGAACATAACACGTACTCACGGGATGAATAACTACATCAAAACGCTTTCCGCCTAACATTGAAAGATTATCCATTGAGCCTTGTATGACCTCGAGGTCAATCCTTCGTTCACGTGCCACACGACGATCAAGTTCCAACATAGCTGGCGAAATATCAAACACAGTCACATGTGCCCCAGCCGCTGCATAAAGTGGTCCGTGTTTCCCCCCAGCAGCGGCAAGACATAAAACGTGATGACCAACAAACGACTCTGGGAGCCACATGCGTCCCTGAGGGCCACCGTTTCCAAGCCATTCTCGCGGTTCAGCAAACGACTCATCGCGGGCCGGACGAGCCAAAGCCGCCTTTTTTGATGCCAAACGATCCCACGCTAATGCATTATGGCTAATTGAAGCATGCGTGAGGTGAGATGAATTGCTCATAAAAAGCGTTCACGAAGCGGGCTTGGACAATGCCTGTTGTGAATTGGCAAATCGATACCAGTCAGCAGAATTTTTCGACAGAGTCGCTCTGGTGTCAACGGAGCCTATGTCACTTGCACTAACGCAGAAATTATTCCTGCGAGGCTGTACTTAACTTTCCCATTTGTCGCATGACAGCGAGAGGCGGACTAGGGCGCCACGATTTACGACGAGCATCGTAAATCGCTGGCACAAGAGTCATCTGGCCTGTTTTAGGATGAGCACAAAGTTCACCGTCGAGAGGACGTTCAAAGACTTCGCCACTTTCCCGACAAACATAATGAATGATCGGCACTTTTTCGTCAGCAAATGCTGGTGGCTTCCTCAAAAAGCCAGGCAGGAAGACAAACATTCCAAGAATGACCAGTGACCCGAGGAAAATCCATACACGCTTATCGTTCACAATGAGTTTCCTTACTAAACAAAGACAACCTAATTTCTTTCAAATAATTCATCTACTTCTGCGTCAACCGTGGGATCACCACTGCAAATCACACCAATATCATGGAATTCCATTTGTGCAGCTTGACCATCACTGGTCCAAGGTCCTCTTCGAAACTTCCTCGCAAATCCTTCCACATGGCCATCCACGAAGACCACATTTGCAAATTGACCGCCATGACGAAAGTGCGCAACCGGATCATTTTCAGAGGGTTTACTGAATCCACCAAGTTGCTCTCTTAGACCGAACGGTGGAGAAAAATAAACCATCGCTGTCTCTGCAAAGGCGACTGTTCGGGATGTTTCAGGAACATCCCTAATACGGTACGCACGGTCTTGATAATGGTCTGAAATATTATAACTGCTGTCGTATTCATACCCTGATCCGGGACCGAGTTGGGTGTTATATCCAAATGCAGTCGCAATACGATCACCAAACTTAACTTGCTCGAGCATGCCCTCTGAAAAGTTTGGGCACTGCAGAACTGACTCATTGGATTCAAAAAATGGTTGAAGGGGTCCTGCCGAAGAATCTAGAATGCCATTTGAATCAACCGAGTAGTCAACTTCACCAAACCAAAAAAGTGCCTTACCAGCTGGACTCCAACTTCCTCCTACCGTATTTTGATAGCGAACATCATCATCAATGCGCTGGCAGGGAAACTTATCATTATTTGCAGACATGTAACTATGCATTGCGATGCCCAACTGTCGTAGATTGCTGGAGCAATTGATACGACGCGCTGCCTCTCTGGCCTGCTGAACAGCAGGCAACAAAAGGCCGATCAAGACTCCAATGATTGCAATCACAACAAGGAGTTCAACAAGTGTAAATGCTTGTTTTTGTGGATGAAAAAGAGACCTTCTTTTGAGTACTGCAGTGGGGGTTGGTAATTTCATGTGCACCTTTCCACAATGATGCCACTCATGCTCTGTTCCTGTTGAAACAGAACAAAAATAGGCCTTGCATAGGAGATTCAAATTAGAATCGACATGCGACTAACGTAACAACGACTTGAACATACAAGCCGTGCCCACAAGGCCGCCCTCGCAGCATTGTGTGCTCCTCTTAAGTGCTGGCAGGTTTTCTGACTTGCGGGAATAACCAGTTGCACCTTCTCAGTGGCCCAAACGAGTGACATACATCACGAAGGGCTACCAATGGTCTTTTTACAACTGATCTGCTTTCAAAATCGACCTATGGACGACTCGAAAGCACCCGAACACAGTGGCGGGGCCGTCCCGGATTCACACCGGAGTTCCCTGTTACCGAACAAAGCAAGATACTTTGCAATCGGCCACCAGAACTAGTTGTGGGAATGTACCGATCATATGAATTATGTCAAGGATCGCGTTGCTAACCGCACAATCCGTAAAGTTTAACGCCGAGATCCATTGCATGAAAAAATTTACCGAATGTAACGACATATCGCATGAAGATGTAACGGTCATGACACCTCCAACCGCAATGTTTCTAGCCACGTTATATGTGACATTTTTTTCCTACCCGTTACCACAATCCACTTAACAAAAAATGATGTGAACGTACTCAAGCCGGTTTCACTAGTTCGCCGATAGCCCACATATCCCCCGGGGCATCACTGTGTCCGTCGGGCAACCAGGGGGCGGCAGTAACCTGCAATCGTTCGAGTCACGGATTGGCTCGACAGGCCTGCCGTGAACAGTTCGTGGATCAAAACCTCGGGATGAAACGCGTCACAAAACATACGACGAACGATTCTCGCGTGATCTGCAACCAATAGGAGAATTGGCTCGATGAAGCGAATGATGTTCCTCGGTGCACTCGTTCTCGGTGTAACCGTTTGTAGCCAGTCTTATGGGTTTGAGCTTCTTAATAAGATGCTTGGCCATCATAACGGCTGTTGTGATTCTTGTTGTGATTCTTGTTGTGAGCCTGATTGCAGCGCAGCCTGTGAGCCAGGTTGTGGTGTAGGAGATGGATGCTGTGAGCCAGCTTGCGGTTGTGAGCCAGCTTGCGGTTGTGAGCCAGCTTGCGGTTGTGAGCCAGCTTGCGGTT
>CAXFJI010000098.1:0-8309 GCA_964003275.1 uncultured Planctomycetaceae bacterium | reverse complement strand
GGAATCACGAGTCGACCCGTACCACAGCCAAAATCGAGGACACGCTGAGGGGAGAAGTCAGGATCAAAATGCTGTCGGCAGACATTCAGAACATGCTCGACGTGGTGCGTGCCTGAGAGAAAGAACTCTTCTTTTGATGCTGCAGAAATATTTTCATTACGGTATTTTTCATCGGTGATAACACCAAAGTAAGGATTCTGCGATCCCCATTTTTCCCAGGCCTGATCCGTACCCATGGTTTTTCCTACGACGTGATGTTTCTTTCAAAACGTTTGGACGATTCAATCCGTGACGGCGTATTGTTGTTGGAAGAAAACAATTAAGCCAGATTGATCGGTGGGTCTTGCAAACAAGGAAACGGCAGGTACCACAGGACCGTACAGAAAAGACGATGGCTTTGGGCACGTGTTACGCGGTTTGCATACCTCTCAGCCACGATTAGTTGTCTGTCCAGCCGCACAGGGCATTCGTGTCATTCATATAGATACTCTCATGAACGGGTTCGCGAGAGCGGGATGATTTCTTTACCAGAAACCTTGAAGCCATTTCCAGAAAGGGTGATGGAGGAACGTCATAGTACTGAGTATCAGGGTCTCTGAAAAACGCTGCTGGATCCTTGTTTGTTGTTTGATAACAAAACATGCGATGGCAACAACCGAGGTGACAACCAGGATGGTAAGCGTTGCCTGCCATCCAAGCACAATGCCGATCAGTGTCCCGGCAAGCGGGAAGGCATTCCCGCAGAGCTGGAATACTCCGGATGTGCGAATCAGCTGAGCGTGACGTCCGACAAGCTGCAGGGCGCCTGTTAAAAGACCACCAACAAGACCCCCGACCAGAGAGGTGGTAAGAGAAATCGCTACAGGTGGCAAGACGTTTGCGAGCTCTTCATTCACATGGACATAGAATTTGACAGGCTGAAGGGTGGGGACTGCCAGTGATAAAGCGGCAAAGCTCATCAGGATGCATCCTGCGAACCATCTCGGGCAGCGGTACCGATCACATTCCATGAGGGACAGGATCATGAGGCAGCAGAAGAACGCACAGTGATAGAGATAGATTCCGACAACGGGCCATTTGGTGTACAGGATGATCCAGAGAATGCCTTTATAAAAATATTCTTTGAAGTATGGGACGTTTGCTGCACCCGTCACTAATTCAAAAAGAAAGAGTGATCCGAAGATCGTTGCACCAATCAGTTCAACAAGAAAATAACGGGCAGGGATGGCCGATAGACACATTCGGCAACGACCACCAAGATTGATATAGCTAAAGATTGGAAGATTATCGATACGTCGAATCGTTCCACCGCATTGCGGACAAGCTGACGCTCGTGTCAGAAACGATGTCCCTGTTGGCACACTGCTGGCCACAACATTCAGAAAACTCGCCAGGCATGCACCGTAGTAGGTGAATATGAAAAAAACAATAAATTTTGCCGTTCGTATCCGAAAAATTTCAGCAACAGTTAAGTCCTCTACGTGAATAATTGAGGGTTGCTCACGAAACTTATTAATCAACAGGTCGGCATATGGGATGACAACGAGGTAGCTAGCAAGACCAATGCCAATACAAAGCCAGGCTATTTTTCGAATGGACCACCTGGGTTTTTGTTCTTCCTGACTGTGTTCTTCCTGACTGTGTTCTTCTGGGCTGTGTTCTTCTGGGCTGTGTTCTTCTGGGCTGTGTTCTTCTGGGCTGTGTTCTTCTGGGCTGTTGGTATCCACTTCGCACCTCTGCGATTATCGATTGGAGTTGTTGGCTACACAATTCGTAAACAAGGAGTGGATCAGTCCCACGTTGGGTTGCATCGTTCGTCGTTTCACTTGCATGCACCTGTTCGAGGCACAGAAGTGATATTGCAGTGATTTCCGAAAGCATAACAGACACAAACATTTGAGAAACAGGAAGTTCTGTGAGGGATTCCGGTACGGCCAGGACGGACTGGAATCGATGAGGTGCCTGACGCAAAGAAGATACCTCTTGATAGCATTCAACCAAACACACGAACAGACAATCGCTCGACACGTCGCCACAAGTGAAAACGGCGTGCGTCAGGGAACACAGACATGCGATTTTCCTAGAACATCTGTATAGTTTAAGAATGCTTGCAGTGGAGGGGTGCAGAGCTATCGTTTGTGAGGGACTGAGATTCTCTAAAGTTGTTGCGATGCGAAAAATGACCACACGTCTCTTGGCACCGGAGTCACTCGAAGCGAGGCTTGCGCTCGATGCAACATTTTCGCAATGCTATCTTCAGCCCACCGGGAATCAGTTCGAAGTCGGGCATACGATCGTTGATCTCGTGAGTGCCGACACGATCATCTCACAGGGTGCGCAGTACTACTCACTGGACGGCACGTCTGTGCGAATGACACAGGCTGCTGTGGATCATGTGAACGCAGGGAATGCGCTCCCATTATTAGAGGTTTCCCACAACAGCAAGACGACATCGCTTGTCACGCAACGGTTTGCTATTCAAGATGATCTTGATGTCGGCTACGTCAATGGTGGACGACAACGCAACCTGCAGTCAATGCTTGTGCGTAAACAAGATGCAACTGAAAACTTCCACTCAGCAGTCTATTTACGAACACATATCTCATCCCTCAATCTGGATCCATCCGACTCACTTGTCGATGCATCCTTCACGATGTATCAAAGTTCTGGGCAACATGCTGAGGCTGGAACTGTTCAACTTCTTGTTCTTGCAGAGACGGCATGGGATGAGGCATCGTTGACGTACGAGAATCGTCCCTATACTGCTTCTTCCCCCCCAACACCTGGCAATCCTGACGCTGCCGTCACCCATGCACTTGCTTCGCACAGCATCACCACCGAAGACGGCAAACGAGTCACGTATGATATATCGGCATCAGGAGCATCAAACCGGGACCTTGCGTTTCTGTTGCTTGCTGCGAATCAGCCAGATCCATCTGGCCCAACCTCGACAGCACAAAATGGATCGCAGCGACACTATGTCTATAGCAGCGAATCACCTGTTCAGACGCAACCATTTGTGAGCTACTCCTATATCAAGCGGACGGCCCAAGCAACAAATGATTCCGTAACAGTCAAAGAGGGTGCAGATACACTTCTGTCACCACTCATGCTCCTGCAGAATGATGATCTTATTGATCCATCTGGAAACACTGTCATAGCCTCACTGAATGACATCGAGTGGTCACAACTTGCAGACGCCGATCATCCGACATTTTCACATGTTTTTGGATACAAGCAGGTCACGGGAGCCGAAGGCACGTTGTATGTTCGTCCGACAGGTCGAGCATACTATGAGCATGGAGGAAGCGATGTTGCTTCACCCGTAGACGATACATTTACGTATGCGTTCACACATGGTAGTGCCGCATCAATTCCTGCAACGATTACGGTCACGATTGAACCTGAGAATCAGCTTCCGACACTCTCCATTCGTGGCCGCAACCTCAACCCACTTCTCTCACCTGTCAACCAAGGGGACATAGCAGCAGATTTCTTGATTACGGATCCTGAAGAAGATGGTTCCGATTTGTATTGGGCGACCCCAGACGGACATGCTCCTTCTGATATCCATGGCAATCCATATTATGCGATTGATTTTCAGCAACGTGTCATACAACTGACATCGACTGGTGCTCATGCGGTCAATGCTCTGCACAAACTCCCCGCGATACGAATCTTTGCATCGAATTCCAACGCACCCAGTCGTGTGGTTCATGCTCGGGCACAACCCTATGTTGCCCAATCACGAACATTTTTTATTGATAAGGCAACCGGCTCAAATACGAATGACGGTCTTTCCCTTGAACGTCCATTTCAATCCACGGCTGCCGTTCTCCGTTCATCCAATGGCAGCCCATTTCTGCAGCCTGGAGACACGGTTTACTTTGTTGGTCAATATGCAGCAGATGACTACAACTCAGATTTTCGCTATGACAATAACCCAATGGATCCCTATCTGTGGCGATCCGGCAGTGCAGGCGTCAAAATCAATAACCTGCATGGAAGACCAGATGCTCCCATCACATTTAAAGCGTGGGATGACACAACGACGGTACGCACAGATGATTACGCAGGCTTCATTATTCAAAACAGTTCGCACATTCGCATTATTGGCTTTGAAGTCAAGGGCGCGGTTGAGCATATAAGTGGTGATGTCGCCTCAGCACTTCAATTTCTTTATCGTGTCAATACGACCAACGAAGGCTACTCCCGCGCAGACTACGACCACTTTGCGAGCACAGATGGTACGTATGACTACTTTTATCGTGTCCCGTACGGTAGTACGGCGGAGTACGTTGAAGACCATTACTCAACACCGGGCTCACTAGGCACGCTTGCCAACTCCGTACGCCCGATCTATTCACGAAGCCAGGGCATTCTTGTTCGGCAATCACAATATATCGATGTCTTGGATAACCATGTTCACCATATTCAGGGCACTGCAATCAAGTCGATTCGCAGCGAGTACGTCAACATCATTGGCAACGAAGTCCATGATGCCACTCGGACGTCATCACTTGGAACCATGGGCATTGAGCCGTGGGAAACAACCCATGACATACCAGTCGAGGATGATCAGAGCAATCTTTACAAAATTGTTGTTGCAAACAACACGGTGCACCATGTGTTCAATGAGGTTTTTTCATGGGTGCCTTCAAAGACGTTTATCACTCCTCATCTCGACGAGGGCAAAGGCATCTCGCCAGAGTGGCAGGACAACGACACCTGGCTTGCCGACGACGCTACAGGACGCATTCTTATTGCGAATAATGTCACGTACCTGAATGCTCTCTCTGGTGTGAATAGCCATGCAACAGATCGTGTTGATATTATCCATAACACAAGTGTTCTGAACTCGTTGTATGGAACGATCTGGGAGCTTGATACTGGCCTGAATATCGGAATCACGCATGAGCCAGATAACAACGGCACAACAGATCTCGGACTGGATGTTCGAATGGCGAACAATGTGTCTGTAGCAGACGGTTCTTTAGGCGGATACGCCCTCCGGGTGAATGCTGGAAGCGGCCGTGTGACAGATTCTGTGACGTTTAGCGGTGGTGGAAACCTTGTGTGGAATTACCAAGGGACACCCGTTCGGAAAGACCCACTTGATGTTGCGGCTGGGCTTTTTGTGACTGATGCTCAACCGAGCTTTCGTGTTTCAAAAACAGGCAACTATCAACCGACTGATACTTCACCGTTACACAATCAAGGCATTGCCCTGCAGGCAGGATGGGATCTGCCTTTGATTGGAAGGAGTGATGCATTTGGACAGTCTCGTCAGGCCACTGGTATTGGTGCACTCATACCCATCAGTAATGCATCACGTCCTCTGGTTGGAGGACCAAATGCTGCACCGAGTGGCCACGATGACATCACAGGCCTTCCACTTCCGGGTTCTGAATTATCAGTATCTCAAGATGTGACTGATGCAGACGGCATATTTGATGTCAGGTACCAATGGCTTCGAGATGGCATTCCCATTCCGTCAGCGACATCAACAACATATAGCCTGTCTCCTTCGGATACAGGTAAGAACCTTGTAGTGGAAGTGTCGTATCTCGATGGCAGAGGAAAACGTGAACGTATGACCTCGGCTGCCACGGAAGCTCTCGGTGTTCTTGAGAACGATGGGACGGCTGGACTGGCCTATAACTCAACCAGCCAGTTGTACTTGATACGAGGATCGGCTGATGTTCTGCCGCTTCAAAAGGATGTCGGCACGCCTCTCCAATCGAGTGGGTTCTATGGTTTTTCGATTACTGCTGCTGTCGAATCATCTTCTCACCACAAACTTCACTTGAAACGTTTCGACAGAGAGTATCTTCTTCGGATTAACGAAGGTGGCGTACTCGGCTCTCTGTTTCACAGTTTAGAAAATCCACACACAATACCGCTTGATATCTCGGCCCGAGAATCTTCTCACACGTTGAACGTTGCTGCACGAGCTGGTGCCTACGAGATTAATGGTGTGCATAATCCAACGCTTATTGTTCGTCGTGGTCAGACGTATCTGTTCAATCTGAACGCAGCAGATCATCCATTTTATCTTCAGACAACTGGCGATGGCTATCGGCCATCAAACGTATACGCCGGTGAATTTACTGGCAATGGCCAGACAACTGGTGCGTATCACTGGGTTGTGTCACAAGATGCACCAGGCGAGATCTTTTATCAGTGTGAGTTCCATCCAGTGATGTTTGGCAAGATCATCATCGTGGACTCGACCAATACTGACTGATTCATCATTTCCAGCAACCTTTCGTCCGACAGTGTCCTGAAGTGAGTGGATAGTGGGCTGGTATTCCCACGTTATGCGACTTCTAAAAATAGATGAGGAGGTCCGGACAGACGATGAGATTCCCATCAATCGCGTCGCAGAGTGTCACTCGACTCTGGGGTTGTACAGAGTTTATGGGGCCCTCTGGTGTAGAAACATCGCACAAAAAGGGGGAGGCACAAGGCCTCCCCCTTCTGATGAAACGTGTTGATGTTATCTTCGTGCGTTTCTAAACAAATCGTAGAACAAGATGCATGCTCTTTGTCCTCCGAGGCCTTAGATTCTAATAATCTCCATTCACCGTTTCATTCCCTGCACGTGTGCACAACGCCTGAAACAGAGATTCTGCCATGCTATTTGCGAGGAAGGAAACATGCCCATCTGCAAAGACAAAATTGACACCACCAGGATGGTTTGAAAAGAAGTCTTCAAAGTGTGGATCTCCACTGTTGAAGACATGCTCACCCACACCAACGACTCGAGACATGGCAGCAGCTAAGTCATGATCCATGCCCTGCCAGAGACTTCCACCGAGACGGCTGTCTCGCTCACCAACGGCAATGGTTTTACTCAAGCCGTCTCGAACAAATGCAAATTTCACTGCATTTTTACCATCCTCTAAGCCAGCATAGAAAATACCATTGCCCGCACTCGCTTCGAGTCCTCCGTGGTCATCGTGATCATCGTCATCACGGCTTCCTGCGCTGTCGTGATCATGGTCATGACCATGGCCAGCAATATGCTCGGAACCGAAATTCCCAACATAGTTGGAGCGAGAGTACTGCTTTGGTCCAGGTGTTGCGTCAGGAGCATCCTCATCATTGCCTGCACCGCCTGGGTTGAAAACCTCAGCTGTGGCAAATGCATCAGACGGACACAGGAACGCAGACACAACAGTTGTTCTCAGGGCTGCAGGGCAGTCTGAGAGTTCTGATTTGAAATCAATCTGGTTATACAAATTCATTTCTTCGCAGTGTGGAAGGATACGGGTAGCCCATCCCCAGCCGTTCCCTTCATCACCATGGATCTCACCATCTTCATATTCACCAATCCATCCTGTTGGAAAGGTTTCAGGATTGGCGTCAGCGTAGGAATGGATCCCGAGGCCAACCTGTTTGAGATTGTTGGTGCAGGCAGATCGTCTGGCAGCCTCTCTGGCAGCCTGTACTGCAGGAAGCAGTAGGCCAATCAAAACACCAATAATGGCAATCACAACAAGCAATTCAACGAGGGTAAAACCACGTCGTTTGCTGTGCTCCCCATGATGGGAAGTCGAACTGTTTTGAAACAACATAATGAAAACTCCAATTAAAAATGAAAATAAAAGAATTAAACAAAAGTACAGAATCAGTGTTATCGAGAATCAAAGGTATGTAGTTGCAATTGCAATACATATAGGAAAAAGAAACCGAATGAGCATCGCTCACGCGCATTGACCATCGCAGAAATTAACGAAGGTAAATGCAATGAGCAAAATAATCTTCCGAGACTATCCCACCGTTAAGCAAAGATTGCCGGTGGACCACGAGGACATGGTCGAAGTGAAAAATCAAATGACAGGAGAATGTCATTTTTGACGACCAGCAGATGAGGCACGGTTGCTGAAACGCAATGCCATATAGGTGTGTGAACAATGTGCGCCTTGGTAAGACCAAGAAACTGACAAATTACACAATCTTCAGAATGGTCCTTGGGTACTAGAGGAGGCGATGGAGTTTGGTGTTGGCTGTGATGGCATGAGTCTTCTAACCCTGTGAAAAAATTTGTGTGGTGAGCATGCTCGTGGTGGCTGTGGTGGTCAGTATGATTGCCATTCGTGTGAGAGGTGGCAAAAGCCGTGTGTTGTGCCCCACAGTGAGAGTGCAGGCCCAGTATATGAAATCCACCATGCCCCAGCGTGGAAGCGAGGCCAAAGGAACACAGCAATAAAAATGTTACGGTTTTTGCCATGCGTCTGTTTACAGTAAAGAAGTCACAGTAAAGAAGTTACAGTAAAGAATAGCCCCATGCACACTTTACCCAA
>CAXFJI010000097.1:0-8316 GCA_964003275.1 uncultured Planctomycetaceae bacterium | reverse complement strand
CTCCTCCGCTGCACGACGATCGTCGTACGAATCATATTGATAACCGATATTGAATGGAGGATCTGCAAATGCAAGATGAACAGCCCCCTCTGGCAATGATGCGAGTAACGAAAGACAGTCACCACAGTACACGTGATCAAGAGCAGGCAATGTATGAGTCGTACTCTTTGGCATCGCACCACGTTCCTATTGTTTGGTCGCGAGATCAAGTGCTACTGAGCAGGCTGCCTCAAACGCATTGAGTTCTAACTGTTCTCCAGTTGTATGGATATTCTTTTGACCACAGCCAAGTGTTACGGTCGGAATACCATTTGCCGCCATCCAGTTTGCATCAAGACCACCATTTGAAATATCCATTTGCGGCGTCCGGCCAATGGCTGATACCGCTTCGATCGCTGCCTGTACGCAAGGCTCGGTTTCGCTCAGACGGAACGCTTCGTAGTCAAGTCTTCCCGAGAATGTCACTTTGCCCGTTTTCCCACTACTGCTCTTTACCTGCCTCAAAGCGTCACGAAAGGCCTTTTTGATAGCTGTGACGATTCGCCCCCGGAAAACGCGGTCATGCCCCCGAGCCTCAATACGAATAGATGCTGATTCAGCAACAACATTTGTAGCCGAACCTGAACGAATCACACCGATATTACTCGTACCTCGCTTGCCTCCCTTTTCGACGAGGCCATGCCAACCATCTTTCACAAGACTTGCGATAGCCAATGAGGCAATAGCAATCGCCGAAACACCTTTCTCCGGGGCTACTCCCGCATGGCTTGGCACTCCCGATACTTCAACATCGAGACGATATCCGCCTGTTGCCCCAATCGTCACTTTTTCCACCGTTCCACCATCGAAATTAAACGCAAGCTTCGGCTTCCCAAGTTTTGTTGCACTTGCAAACCGAGCACCATAAAGACCGACTTCCTCCTGAATCGCAAAGAAAAAAGTAAGAGGTGGATGAGGAAGTTTCTTTTTCAGGATTTCAAGCGCCGTCGATAGCACAACGGCACAGCCAGCCCGATCATCAGCACCAAGCCCCGTGTCCGGATTACCACTTTGAATCACTTTGCCGCGAAGCACTGGACGAGTTCCGACACAGACCGGAACCGTATCCATATGAGCCATGAGCAGACGACGTGGCCCACGCATCGATCCAGGAAACTTTACGATAAGGTTTCCAACGTTCCCACGAATAGGCGTCTTTGTATTTGCAGTATCGAACGAAATGGCCGACTTTGGACAGCCAGCCTGCCTCAGCCACCAACATATTCGATGAGCAACATCTTTCTCTTCACCACTTTTTCCTGGAATCTTCAGAAGATCGAGAACCACTCGTCTTGCCTGCTTGAGGTCTGGCTCCCACGATTCCACGACTGGTGTATTCTGAGATGCATTTCGTACAGAATACTTTCTTTTAGATTTTGCCACTTCCTTAACACCTTTCCGAGCACGAACCATGCGTATTTTTCTTGCTGGGATCATGCAGGGCTCGCACGTGAGAGCACTGGTACACGATCAAACGTATCGAACAACTTTTCGCGACCTTGTGCAAGAACATTGGCCACATGCAGAAGTGTACGACCCATTCGCTAATCATTCTACATCGGTAGCATACGACATGCGTCACGCCAGAGAGGTTTTCACAAAACACGTCGACATGTGTGGTGAGTTTGACCTCGTTATTGCCTTTGTGCCTGAAGCATCAATGGGTACAGCCATTGAAATGTGGGAAGCTCATACACATGGTCGTACAGTCATCACGGTCACACCACTCATTCACAACTGGGTTGTTCAATTAGCGAGTGATGCTGTTTTCCAGAACCTTGAGGAATTCACTCATGCATTGCACACGAACGTGATTGATTCCATTCTTGAACAACAAAAAGCAATGTAGCTCATGCTCGTGATTGAATAGCTCGTTTGCAAAGAGTCACAATGTCAGAGGCGGCATTCTCTTCAGCTATCAGAAGTGGTTGTTTTCGAATCACTATGTCATCGACCCACTCACGGTGAATAACGGCCGCTGTGTGAACTGAGTCTGTCGCCAGCCCTCCACATGAACCGATCGAGGTTAGAACAAAATCTTTCATTCCTCCTTGCGCATGTTCAAGGTCACTTGCTGCTACATAGAGTGCCACCGGCAACCCAGTTTCAATGGCGAGGTGAGCAAGAATACCAGCGTGCATTACAAAAATGACATCGGGATTGACTGCATCAACAGACTCGGCGATGCCTTGTCGGGCGGTCTCTCGCAAAAGTCCCAGCAGCGTCGGAGAAACTGACGGGATAGCTGCTAAAAAACATTCTGCACTTCCTGCATTGACTGCTTCAAACAGACTCCGAGAGGCCGCAGCGATGTCATGCAGGTGGATGCCAAACATCCCACGCGGTTGGGCTGCAAGGCTTGGTTGAGATGCAGGTCCACACACCATCGCCTGAATATTCTTCTGTTCCAATTCACGACAAAGCTGATGTGACCGAGCATGCGGAGGATCACAATTTGCATGATCGATAATCAAGATCTTCATGCTGCGTTTTTACTCCCTGCAGAGAAGATAGGAGTACAAGAAACAGAGACGGTCAAAACTACACAACTCCTACCATGGACTGAAATACTCTGAAGAGAACCAGCACTACTGCTGTCCAAGCCGCCGCTGCCCAATCATCCGCCATAATACCAAGACCGGACGGAAGACGTTCAAGTTGGCGCCCCGGCGGAAGCTTCGAAATATCAAACACCCGATGCAGAAGAAAAGCACACGCGATGAAGACCGAACTTCGAGCCTCGGGAGCGATAACAAGAAGTGCAAGCGGAAGACTGGCTGCCTCGTCATACACGATGGCACCAGGATCACTCCCTTTTCCCAAGCGTGAAGCAGCGCGAGAACAAATAGGCACCCCAATACCGTTTATGAACAAGAGCAAACCAGACTCAAACAAGAATGGCAATTCCCACGCAGCAAGCAGAGCAGCCATAAGGGCACCAACAGCTGCACCAGCCGTACCTGGCGCCAATCCAAGCCGCCCCACTCCACCACAGGTTGCCACAAGCACTGCCGGTGAAAACCAGGCCGAAGAACCGTTCGAACCAGCTGTTCCCTCATTCATTGTTTCGTTCATCCTGCATATGATAAGGTTAAATCATGAATGATGCTGCATCCCATCACGAATCAATTGGTAATATTGAACTTGTCGAATATCCTCACCCGGCGCTCGCACGCAAAGCAAAGCCACTTGCCACAATTGATCAAGCAATTAGAGATACGGTCTCACGGATGTTTGACATCATGTACCAAGCTCAAGGAGTTGGTTTAGCAGCCAATCAGGTTGCTCTTCCCTTCAGGCTCTTTATTGTCAACGTGACCGGACAAAAAGACATGGGCGACGAACTGGTGTTTCTCAACCCTCGCCTGAGCCGGCCTCGAGGGACTGCTATTCAAGAAGAAGGTTGTCTAAGTTTGCCTGGCTTACGCATGGATGTTCGCCGACCGAACCGAGTGGTTGTTGATGCTTGGTCGCTCGATGGTGAACCAATCCACATTGACCTTGATGGCTTCCTTGCGCGGGTTGTGCAACATGAATTCGATCATCTAGAAGGCCGTCTTTTTACCGATAGACTTCCTGACGCAGCAGCCCTCGAAGCCCGACATGCCCTAGAAAGCATGGAAGAGGTTTTTCACGGCCGACAGTCACGTGGAGAAATACCTTCTTCGGATGAACTTGTGGCTCGTCTTGATGCTCTCGAAGCGGCCCGATGCCTCGCCTGATATGCCTGCCGACCACACCTTCCCCGATACGAATGACGCGATGTTGAAACCGATGCGACTCATTGTCATGGGAACAGGTCCGTTTGCTCTCCCCATGTTCAATGCACTGCTGGCTTCTCGACACGAAGTCCTCACGGTCATCACTCGACCACCCCGTGGCACGTCCGGACGTCGATTGCCAAAAAATCCAATGCGAGAAGAAAGTGTGGCAAAGCATGTCCCCGTACTCGCGCCAGACGATGTGAATCATCCCGAAAGCATCGAAGCGTTACGCAGTGCTGCACCTGATCTACTCGTCGTATGCGATTATGGTCAAATTTTATCAGCAGATGTCCTTGGCTGTGCATCTTTAGGTGGCATCAATCTCCACGGCTCGCTTCTTCCTCGTCATCGTGGAGCGTCTCCCATTCAGTGGGCACTCCTTGAGGGTGATCCACTAACGGGTATCAGTGTCATCCACATGACACCATCCCTTGATGCCGGGGCTGTCATCACAGCGAATGCAACACCAATCGGACGCAAAGAGACTGCCGTCAGTCTTGAAAAAAGACTCTCTCTTATGGGGGCTGATGGAGTACTTGAAGCGATTGACCGATTGCAAGCAGCACAATCGTCTGGGCTTCTTCGTGATGGGCAGTCGTTTGGACTACCTCAGGATGAGTCGAAAGCCACTCGTGCACCAAGACTATCAAAATCCAATGGAATCATTGACTGGTCCCTCCCAGCAACTTCCATTGAACGAATGAGACGGGCTCTTGAGCCATGGCCACGCACGGCGACTATCTTCCGGCATGCTGATCAGCCAAAACGACTAGTCATTGAAGACTGTGCGGTCCTTGAAACAGACTTGAACTTGAACCAAAAGCCACCTGGCACAGTTCTGAGAGCCGATGAACGTGGAATTGCTGTAGCATGCGGGGAGAAATCTGTTCTCGCTATTCTTCAGGTGATTCCGGAAGGAAAACGAAGTATGTTAGCTGCTGATTTTCTTCGAGGGAACGCCATCCACATCAACTCCGTACTGGGGTAAACTCTTTTCTATGAAACACCTTTGGATTGAAACTGTTGGCTGCCAGATGAATGTGCTCGATAGTGAGCTCGTTGTCGCGGCGCTTCGTCGTCAGGGCTGGGAAATGTCAGACAGCGCATCGGATGCTGATGCTGTCTTCTATAACACCTGTTCTGTGCGACAGCACGCCGAAGACAAGATCTATTCTGCACTTGGTCGCATCCGAAACCAAAAAAAGAAACGACCGGATTTGATCGTGGGTGTGCTGGGCTGCATGGCCCAAAAAGATCAGGCACTTATACGGGCGCGTGCTCCATGGGTCGATCTTGTCGTAGGCCCTGGCCAACTGCATCGCATACCAAAACTTGTCGAACTTATTCTCGCAGGCAAGGGACCTCAAATCGAAGTCAGTCTTGATCGAAAAGCAGGATCACGAACTGCGGTGGCTGAGAGCTTTGAAAGCTATGACCCGGATCGTGATCCGTCTATGCGTCCTACTCCATTTCAGGCTTTCATCCGAACCCAAACGGGCTGCGATAAGTTTTGTGCCTTCTGTGTGGTGCCACGCGTCCGCGGCCCGGAGCAGGCACGGCCGCCTGCAGCCATTCTCGCAGAAGCCAAAAAACTTGTTGCGGAGGGATGCCGTGAAATCACTCTCATTGGTCAAACTGTCAATAGTTATCGATGGTCCGATGGAGGAAAAACAACTCGTTTTGCAGATGTTCTAACAATGCTTGACGCAATTGACGGCCTCGATCGCATAAAGTTTGTAACAAACTATCCAAAAGATATGACTCCTGATCTCATTGCTGCTGTCCGTGATCTTCCGAAAGTCTGCCACTACCTCCATGTACCTGCTCAGCATGGCTCTGACGCTGTTCTCAAACGCATGAAACGGGGGTATACCATCGGAGAATACATGGACATGCTTTACCGAGTTCGTGATGAACTTCCCCATGCTGCGGTCACCAGTGACTTTATCGTTGGCTTCTGCGGCGAGACTGACGCTGAGTTTCAGACCACTTTGGATCTCGTGCAATCTGCTGACTTCAAGAATTCATTCATCTTCAAATACAGCCCACGGCCCAAAACAAAAGCTTTTGAAAGACAGTTGGATGATGTGCCTGAAGCAGTTAAAAAAGAACGAAATAACACGTTGCTTGCTGCACAGGCCGAAGTCAGCCTCAAAAGCAACAAACGATTTATTGGCTCCCGGCAACAAGTTCTTGTCGAAGGATTGTCAACCAGAGATTCAAGACGTGACGTTGATCCCGGACCTGATGGAAGTGCACAACTGACAGGACGAACCATGTGTGATCGGATTGTTGTATTCGATGCCCCACTCCGATTGATTGGACGCCTGGTCGATGTGGACATTGAGTCTGCCGGAGCGTGGTCATTATCTGGGACTATTCCTGACGGCGTTGCTGATGCGATGCCCCTTGATTCATTACAATTCTCGCATGAAAAAGAATCTGAGACATATAATCTTCATACAATAAAACTGCCTTAGCAGAAAACCGTTTCCATTGTACTTTTTCATTCAGGACACATCTCTTATCGCATGTCCTCTGACCTATTGGATGCCCATCGGTTAATCGATGACCCTGACGCTGCTGTACTCTGGGGCAAACAGGCTGGTCTCAACGAACCATCTATTGCTCATCGTGCGATGGTGCACCTTGCACAGCAGGGCCTCACATTTGATCTCCTTACTTCCATTGCCACGCACCTTCGAGAGATCCTTCCAAAAGTCAGTGCCCCAGACCGCGTTCTCACATCACTGGAACGGTTTTTTGTCGCTGTCCGAAGCCCACTTTCTGCTGGAACACTCTTTCAAAGAGATCCTCGCTCGCTCCTTATCTTAGCCCGTCTTTTTTCCGCGAGCCCCTACCTGACAGAAATTGTCATCCAGGATCCTCATGTCTGGGAGAAAATCCGTCTTGGGGATGGGAGACCTGAAAAAAAAGAGTTGATGGCAACAACACTCCTTCAAGAAATTGATCTCTTTTCAGACAACGCTGCGGCCATGGACGCCCTTCGACGCTTCAAGAGACAGCACATCCTTCGGATTGCTTACGGAGACATTGTATTAAGCCAACGCCTTGAGGTTGTCACCAGTCAGATTTCTCATCTTGCAGATTGTGTAATTGATGCAGCGCTTCATGTTGCACTGAAAACGATTGGGCAACGATGTGGTTTGCCTACTTGCTTTGATGGTACTCCGGCCACACTTACCGCAATTGCGCTCGGGAAACTCGGAGGCAGAGAACTGAACTACTCGAGTGATATCGACATGGTTTTCATTTGCTCTGGTGATGGCCTTATGAAAGGAGCAACACCCTATTCAACAGTAGAATTCTTTGAGCGAGTCATACAAGAATTTATTCATCTTGTCTCAGATGTGACTCCATTGGGGCATGCATACCGCGTTGATCTGCGTCTTCGTCCATTTGGCACCAACGGCCCACTTGTAATGACATCAGAGCAATTACTGCAGTATTATGACAAGGAAGGCAGAACCTGGGAACGACAAGCTTGGGTAAAGGCTCGGTGTGTCGCTGGAGATTCGCACTTAGGTGCGTATGTACTCGATCAGCTACAGCCATGGATTTATCGCCGCTTTCTGTCATCTGCAGACATTAATGGCATTAAGTCACTCAAGCGAGAGATTGAGTATCGTGCAAGTCAATCAGGCGGAGATGGATGCGATGTAAAGCATGGCCATGGCGGGATTCGTGACATCGAATTCACAATTCAGTTTCTGCAATTACTTAATGGAGGCACAACCTCCTCTATTCGAACTGGGAACACCCTAGAGGCCATTGGCCGACTGACTGAGACCGGAAGCCTCACTGATCAGGAGCGCGCGATACTGGAAAAAAATTACCGTTTACTTCGGACCGTCGAACATCGAATTCAGGTTCTCAACGATATTCAGACACATCGACTCCCCCAAGACGGTACTGAAAGAGAACGGTTAGCAGCCGAACTTGGATTTGGTTCGGGTGCCGCGGGGCGCACTGCTATGGAATCAGCCATTGAAGAAGCAACTCGCCTGAACCGAAAAATCCTTGACCATATTCTTCATGATGCTTTTCCCGGTGAGGAGAAACCAGAACCAGAAGTGGATTTGATTCTCAATCCTCAGTCAGATACGTCACTCATTAAAAACCTTATCAGCAAACATGGATTTCGTGATGCAGAGAGAACTCATCAATTACTTCATTCTTTGAGCGAGGAAGGCGATCGCTTTCTATCAAGCCATCGTTGTAGACATTTCCTTGCCGCGATCGCCCCAAGACTCCTCACAACCGTTGGAAAAACCCACGACCCTGATACAACTCTTGCAAACCTTAATGCTATAGCAAACTCAATTGGTGGCAAAAGCATTCTTTGGGAATTGTTCAGCGCTTCACCGCCATCTCTGGATCTGATGATTCGTCTGTGTTCAACAAGCCCATTTCTATCACGGCTTCTTGTGAGCAATCCAGGCATGATTGATGAACTTGTCGACAGTTTACTTCTCGATCATTTGCCGACCCA
>CAXFJI010000096.1:0-8342 GCA_964003275.1 uncultured Planctomycetaceae bacterium | reverse complement strand
TCTGCCTTAGTGTTCACGGGCAGGCTGATCCTTAACGCAGCTCCTTGGCTGATGCGACTGCTTGCAATTGCAGGTACACTTGCAATGTTCTTGGTAGGCGGCGGTATTATTGGTCACGCATTTCCAGAACTTCACCATCAATTAATTGACATTGTTGTTGTTTCACAACATGAAGAGCCTGGTGTCTCACTCTGGTTGACGATGAGTTCGATGATCGTAGATGGAGTCATCGGCTTTCTACTTGGGCTTTTCATCTATGCGTTCTTGAAAGGTGGTCTGCTCTGCGTAAAGAAAGTGAGCGGCTCTCAGGAGAAAACATGACATGAATCCTGTCTATTCGAACGACAGGGTTTCAAAGCATTTCACCTCATGAAGCAGTGACCCAAGAAGGCACGCTCTGTCGCGTAAGTTTTGATATTACGGAGAGGCAGGCATGATGCTCAGAGGCAGTTCAGCATGTGCTGTGGATTCGGCTACACTGTCCGTGACGGAAAGTTTTACACGACAATCGCCAGCAGGTACGTCATCAGGAATTTTGATGATGTATCGAGCAAAATAATCGCGTCGGATCGCAAGGCTCTCTTCCTGCAGCGGTTCAAAACTCCATTCACGGAATTGTTGTCCGGAGTCACCTACAAGTTCCAAGACAGTATTGATTTGAGTGGTATATCCATCTGGGGATTTGTTGCCCGATAAATTTTCAAGTTCAAAATACACAATGAGTTCCTGGCCTGATACAAATGTATCATTCTCAAAGCGGTCAAGAGCTCCCCAGCCGGTGACCTTTGAAGCGAAACATGCGTTGATGATAGCTAGATCAGGAGATGGTTGTTGTGTATTGGAAGCACTAGCCGAACTCTCTTGTTTGACCGAATCTTCATCCTGCGTTGAGCGTTCAGTTGTTGTGGCAGAGGAAGTATCTTCTTGAGCATCAGAGGCAGTGTCAGATGGTTTCGATGAAGCTGGTTCAGAATCAGTAAGTTCTTCTTCTGCCTCATTCGTATTCGTTGTGTCTGATAATGGCGTTGATGCAATAGTTGCTACAAAGGCATCGATAATATCAGGCCAATCTTCCGGCGGAGCATCTTGAACAGCTGTCATCAGAGCATCTTGTGTGGCTGGCGTGAGATGGCCAGACTCTGCCAATTGATCAAGAGCGTCATCAAGTACGGCTTGGGCGGCTGACGCATCGAGGGTCTTTGTCTGATTTGATTCTGAATCTGCGGCATCATCGGTACTATCAGTGTCCTCGTTGTCATCGGTGAGCTGATCGTACGTTGCTATTGTTGATACATCGCCTGAGCCTTGCAGTGCATCCTGTAGCCCGCCAGCGCTGAGAAGCGTCGAGCAACCGATTTGTGTAAGAAGGAATCCACAAGCGATGCTCAAGAGGCACAACGACAAAGAATGGCACAAAAGCATGTTTGCGCTATTCAGCCCGGGGGGCGTACTGATCAATCGTGGAATAGAAACAAATCGGTTTTTCATGGGATGTGCCCAAGACACTACGGTTCTCACCCGATCAAGAACAAGTCCAAGCCGTGTGATAAACACGGTTTTTGGCGGTGAGACAAGGTGTTTGGCGAATTTAGGAGGTTCTGGCTACACTTCACGGGGCTCTTTTAGGAGTTTGTTTCGCTTTTTTCGCCGTTTTTTCCATATGCCATGTCTATTTCTGCTTCAGTAAACGTTCCTGCTGGCTGGGCCCACAGGCATCTCCTTGACCTCGAGCGTCTCACTCCTGATGAAGTGAGGCTCCTTCTTGATACTGCGGCACTCTTCAAGGAGGCAACAAATGGGTGTCGTCAAAAACTTTCTGTCCTTGAAGGTCGAACAGTTGTCAATCTGTTTTTTGAAAACTCGACCCGTACTCGAACAAGTTTTTCTTTAGCCGCTCGACGTCTTGGGGCAGATGTTATCGATTTCTCTGCATCTACCAGTAGTATTTCCAAGGGTGAATCTTTTATAGATACGGCCCAAAATCTTGAAGCGATGGGTATTGATGCTGTTGTTGTTCGGCATGGTACACCAGGAACACCTCATCTCCTTTCAAAACATCTTGATGTTGGAGTCATCAATGCGGGTGATGGTCCACACGAACATCCAACTCAGGGGCTTCTCGATATTTTTTCTATCCGTGAACGTGTTGGAGATCTTTCGGGTGTGACCGTGGGGCTCGTTGGAGATATTGCGCACAGTCGCACAGCAAGATCAAACCTCTGGGGGCTTACCAAGCTTGGCGCGAAAGTCATTCTATGCGGTCCACCAACGCTTGTCTCTGACCGTTGGCGAGAATTTGGAGCAGAAGTTTCTCATAGTCTGGATGAAATAATTCCCCGTTGCGATGTTCTGAACTTATTGCGAATTCAATTTGAGCGTCAAAATACACGCCCATTCCCATCAGTCCGTGAGTATGCTCATCTTTATGCGATGACAGGTGAACGACTCAAGAGAGCCCGAAAGGATCTTCTTATTCTTGCTCCAGGCCCTATTAATCGTGGTGTGGAAGTCACTGCGGATGTTGCGGACTGTCAGCAGTCATTGATCCTTGATCAAGTTGCGAACGGACTAGCTGTTCGAATGGGAGCACTTTGGCTTACATGCGGTCCAAGAATTGATACGAGTGATACAGCCAATCGTTTATCTGCAACGCAAGCAAGTTAGGCACAGGATTTAGGAACAAGGACTATCGTCATGACAATGCTTCGAATCTCTGGTGGAAGAGTCATTGATCCCTCGCAGGGAATTGATAGCGTTACAGATGTTTTTGTGCAGGATGGCAGAATTATGTGCCTCGGGGGTGAGCACGTTGCAGAAGAAACCATTGATGCGAGCGGATTGATTGTTTGTCCGGGTTTGGTCGATATGCATGTCCACCTCCGTGAACCGGGGCGAGAGGAAGACGAGACGATAGTGACCGGTGCTCAGGCAGCGATTGCTGGAGGATTTACAAGTATTGCGTGTATACCGAATACGGAGCCCTCGATCGATACTCAGGCAGACGTCGAGTTCATTCGTCAGAAGGCAGCACGGGCTGATGCTGCGAATGTGTTCGTTGTTGCTTGTGTCAGCAAAGATCGTGAAGGAAAAGAACTTGCTGAAATTGGTCAATTAGTTGAGGCTGGGGCAGTGGCTTTCAGTGACGATGGTTCGCCTGTCTCGGATGCTGAGTTGATGCGGCGGGCTTTCGAATATTGCCGTATGTTTGACAAGCCGATACTTGCTCACGAGGAGGTTCTTGAGCTTACTCGTGGGGGTGTAATGAATGAAGGGCTTGTTTCACTAGCCCTCGGTCTTCCCGGCATGCCTGGAGCGGCAGAAGACGTCATGATTGGTAGAGATATTCAGCTTGCTGAGGTTACCAATGGGCGGTTACACGTGATGCACGTTTCAACGGCACAGGGAGTGGCCCTGGTTCGAGATGCGAAAGCAAGAGGTGTGCGAGTGACAGCTGAAGCCTGTCCACATCATTTCACACTGACGGATGAGAGCCTTCGTGCTTTTGATTCAAATTTCAAAATGAGTCCGCCCTTACGTACGGCAGCAGATGTTGATGCCATTATCGCCGGTCTTATTGATGGTACTATTGATTGTATTTCAACCGACCATGCTCCCCATGCTCTTGAGAAGAAGATGTTGGAACTCGATCGTGCCCCCTTTGGTATTCTTGGATTGGAAACAGCAGTTGGCTTGGCGGTTACTCGTCTTATTGTCCCTGGACGGATTGGCTGGCCACGTCTTGTTGAAGCGATGAGTACATTGCCATCGAGAATCCTGGGCATTGAACGGGGAACGTTGTCTGATGGTGCTGTGGCCGATATTTCCATCATCGATCCAAATATCTCCTGGCAGGTCGATGTGGAAAAGTTCCGCTCGAAGAGTGTGAATTCTCCTTT
The DNA here is from genome assembly GCA_964003275.1 of uncultured Planctomycetaceae bacterium. GTDB lineage: Bacteria > Planctomycetota > Planctomycetia > Pirellulales > UBA1268 > CACORA01. The sequence continues at coordinate 4,446 of CAXFJI010000096.1, read as the reverse complement.
TCATGGATGGAAATTGCAGGGAAGGGCAGTGACCACCATTGTCAACGGTCGTATAAAATATCAACTGGACGTATGACACTGATCATTGATGGGTATAACCTACTGCATGCTTCTGGAGTGTTTGGAGCAGAAAGAGGTGCGCGAGGATTTGAGCAGTCAAGGATGGCTTTGCTTGATGTCTTAGTCGAATTACTTGGCGATGATGCAACAAATACAATAGTTGTTTTTGATGCAGCCAAAGCCCCAAATCATTTGCCCCAACGTCACTCCCATGGACCACTCCAAGTGTGGTATGCCAGAGACTATCCGGATGCGGATGCGTTGATTGAGGAACTGTTAGAAGAGCATAAATCCCCGCAGGAATTAGTGATTGTTTCAAGTGATCGCCGTATCCAAAGGGCGGCTCGCCGGCAACGCGCTCGCACGTTCTCGAGTGATACATGGCTGGCAGAACAACGCCGTCGTCAAAACAAGGGCACGCCTAACGTCGATAAGAAGCCACCAAGTCCATCACCATGTGATGTGGAAGTCTGGAAACAGTATTTTGGTCTTTAGGAAGAACTTTTTTTCCGTTTTGCCCAGCGGGCAAGTTTTCTATCAAGTGTCGATCGTTCAATGCCCAGTACAGAAGCAGCTTTGGTCTTGTTACCACCCATTGCCTCAAGCGTTGCCATGACATGTTTTCTTTCCAAGTCATTCAATGATTGAGGAACGTAGGTGCCAGAATGTGAAAGACTCATTTTGCCGGAGTCGCCAGGAGCCAAAAGATGACTGAGTGACAATTCCTCCGCTTCAATGAGTGGACTTTGCGAAAGAACAACTGCTCGTTCAATGCAGTTTCTGAGTTCACGGATGTTGCCAGGCCAACGATATGACTTCATCGCCTCTAATGCTGAAGGGCTAAATCCTTCAACACGATGCCCTGTTTCACTCACAAAGCGATTAAGAAAATACTGGGACAAAACCTCGATGTCTTCCGGCCGCTGACGAAGCGGTGGTACAGCAATCTCAACGACTTTGAGTCGAAAATAGAGATCACGTCGAAAATCCCCTGACTTTACTGCAGCTTCAAGGTTGCGGTTTGTAGCTGCTACGACACGAACATCAACTTGCACACGATTGCTGCCACCAACTCGCTCAAAGGCATGCCCCTCAAGAACACGAAGAAACTTTGCCTGAATGGCTGCACTCATTTCTCCAATTTCGTCAAGAAATAATGTGCCTTTATGTGCCGATTCAAATTTTCCTGTCTTACGGTCAGTTGCTCCTGTAAAGGCACCTTTTTCGTGGCCAAATAGCTCACTCTCAAGAAGCGTTTCAGAGAGAGCTGCGCAATTCAGGCAGATAAACGGTGCCCTTTTTCTATCACTCGCCTCATGGATTGCACTTGCAACAAGTTCTTTGCCAACACCGCTTTCACCACAGATCAACACAGTTGCTTTGGTGGAAGCAACGCGCACAACCTGCCCAAGAATTCCCTGCAGTGCTTCACTATTACCAACAATTTTTGATTCTATTCGCAATCTGTGGCGAAGCCGTTCATTTTCATCAGCAGTACTTGCTAGCTTTGATGACAGCGTTTCTCGAGTTGAAAGATTTTCTAAAGCAACACTGACGGAATCACTTACCGCCATCACAAAATCTAAGTCGTCGGCCATCGCTTGTTGTTCGGATTTTTTTTCACTTTCATCATCTGATGCATACTCAGCATGAATAATTCCGACGGGGTGCCCTCCAAGGCGAATAGGTGCCGTAATCGTAGATACAGAGGGTTCGTTATCAGTTCCTTGAGTAGAAGCGACAACTGCCTCATCGGTTGAAAGTACAGTCGATATTGCGACAGTGGGAATTGGTTCCGGGCTGGAATCGGCTGGATAGGATGCCGTGGGGTACAGCAAATCTGCATTTGCGATACCGGTTGAAGGAATATCTGAAGGACTTGCGGGCAGCAGAATGAGGCCTCTGGTCGCACGTACACCTGGGATAATGGTTTCCAGGGCAACCTTGGCTACTTCTGTAAGTGAATTCGTTTTGCCGAGAGCAAATGCAAGACGGCACAGTTCGCCTGCTGCACGTCCAACCCGTGGTAAATCGTCAGCAGATTCTCGAATATCTTCAAGCAATCGACCACGAGCTTTTCGGTGAACAATTGATTGCTGCCATGCTTCCTGTTCTGCTGACATGGCGTTGGTTGCTCCACCTGCTGTATCTGGTTCACCCTGTGGGTCTGTTGGTGGATCACCTTCTCCAACGAGAATCTCTACACGACCAATCTGTATGATCTCTCCTGCCCGCAGTGGGCAGTCTTTCACAAGTCGTTCACCATCCAAGAATGTTCCATTGCGACTATCAAGATCTCGGATTAGCCAGATATCTTTATGATGACAGATTTCTGCATGTGACCGACTTGCTCGATCATCCTGTAAGACCACGGTATTAGTAGGTGCTCTGCCTAGCGTGATCCGCTCCCCTGGTGAAAGCGGCATGGCGGAAGGACCGGCTACTGGGTCCCGAATCAGCAAGTAAAGGGGTGATTCAGACATATGAGACTCTCTAGTATCTACCATCCGGATCGACCTTACTACCGGCGGAATTGAGAAACACTTGAAAAAAGCACTATTTTTACGGGAGAGATCGGGTTTGCCGTCACATTCGTCCCCGACTAGCATCTATGGCTTCACCAACTTTTCCATCAGCCCCGAGGTTTTCTATGTACCGCGGCGCCAAATCGGCATTATTGACGTTCTCTTCGTTCTTCATCCTCACTGTTTTTGTTGTTCCGTGGTGTTGTGAAACCTATGGTCAGGGAGGAGGGCAAGGAGGAGGAGGAGGAGGTTTTGGCTTTGGTGGTCAAGCCGTGGGAGGTATTTCAATTAATACAGATGGCGTTGTAAAGAACGTCCAGCCAGAGGTTTTGCAAGACCTTGTCATTTCTCGCCGGAAAGCTCTTGGAAAAGATCTGGGGTTCAAAGATGCAGGCCTACGTCGAGTGTCTTTAGCGGGACTGATAGGTGCTATCAATGGAGCAAAGGGGGAGGCATTACCCATTGATGTGATTTTTCTCTCAGGTCTTCAGCGAATTACTGAGATTCATGTTCTCCCTGAACGTAATGACATCATTCTCAGTGGCCCCGCTGAAGAAGTTACTGTCGATGCTCGCGGAAATGTCGTCGGTGTCCAATCAGGTCGACCGGCCTTACGTTTGGAAGATTTTGTAGCAGCGTACCGCGCTATCGATGGAGCTCGGTCCGGAGGGATACAGTGCTCGATTGATCCAACCGAAGAGGGCCTTCAAAAACTAAAAGCATTTTTTCGAAATCAACAAGGTCTTGCGAGCGGTCTTGCGAGTAATCCGGATGCAACGCTTCGTGGCATGGAAGCAGCGCTTGGCCCACAGCGTATACGAGTTCGTGGAGTCCCAGAAGACTCTCGTTTTGCTCAGGTGCTTGTGGCAGCCGATTATAGAATGAAAAGAATTGGTATGGGTCTTGAGCCTTCAGGTGTTCGTGAAATTCCAAGCTATTTAGCAATGATTCCTGCTGGAGGATCCGCATCTGCATTACCTCGTTTTTGGCTTGAGCCAACATACGAGCCACTCAGCCATGACCCAGATGAGTTGTCATGGCGAATTAACGATCGAAAAATGACATGCTTAAGTGAAAGCGACTTGCTGTTAAGAAATGGCGTCGCACGTGGGCAAGGAGCAGCTGATGGGATTAGTAAAAAGTGGTGTGCCGGCATGACAGAACACTACGAAGCGCTGTGCGAGCGTCATCCAGTTTTTGCAGATCTCGTCAATTGTGTTGATCTGGCAGTCATTGCGGCATTAATTTATGGCCGACAATTGGATCAGCGGGCGGGGATTAATCTTGAGCCTCTTCTCAACCAAGCAACCATACCTCTTCCATCGTATCCTGTCGCAAAAACAGTACCGACTGTTGCAACGAAGCTACGGAAGGGAAGGGTGTGGATTGTGAGTGCTTCTGGTGGTGTGCAATGTCAGCCATGGGCATTTGCCGCTGAAGTGAATGAATCATTAGATCTTGCTGATTCCCGTGTAGAAGTACTCAAAGGTCAACAGCACAATGAATGGTTCTGGTAGTTCATTACTGTTGTGTCGGGGCCAGCCATGAGATGTTGCTGATTTCAGCTGCGGCAAAAGGAAAGAATGCATCAACCCATCCAGAATCAGCAAGCGACTGAAGGGTTGTCATGTCACTTGATCGAGGTGGGGGGCTGGATTTCACAAGTGTGAGGCTCGTCCCATATTCAGTAGCAACATAGGCAGCAATGGAATCACTTGTGACAGACCAATCCTTCGGGAGATTACGAGGGCAAGGAGCGCATGCCAACCATCGAGGAACATCTAAAATACATGGTGATGTTTCAACAACTGGGTTGTTTGAAATTGGTATATCGAGGACATCTGAGATAAGTCTGGCCATG